>NZ_VPCB01000009.1:0-143135 GCF_013418435.1 Acinetobacter sp. YH12142
AAGTAACTTGGACCAGTGTTGATCATTTAGCATTGTTCGAGGCATAGCGAGTGTAAAATTGGGTTTGGCGATTTAATTTTACTATCTCGCTATTTTTTTAATCAACAAATGTCAACAGACCCTAATTAAAAGGTAATTGGAATATTTAATGCCAAGAAAAAACCACCTTAAAAGGTGGTTTTTTTATTCAAAGATAAAACTTAAAGCAAGCCAGGATTACCTTGAGCTGGATCAGTTGCACGAGCAGCTTGCGCATCCGCTACAGTTAAGCCTAATGCTTTTGCAACACCTTCACCATAAGCTGGATCACATGTGTAACAGTTACGGATATGACGGTATTTAATGAAGTCGAGTGCATCGCCCATTGCGCCAGCAGTGTTATTAAACAATGCTTGTTTTTGTTCATCATTCATTAAGTTGAATAATGCACGTGGTTGACTGAAATAGTCGCTGTCATCTTCACGATAATCCCACAAGTCAGCATCACCAGTAATTTTCAATGGTGGTTCTTTGTATTGTGGTTGCTCTTGCCATTGGCTGAAGCTGTTTGGTTCATAATGCGGTGTTGCACCATAGTTACCATCCATACGGCCTTGACCATCACGACGGTTGGAATGAACAGGGCAACGTGGTGCATTTACAGGAATTTGGTAATGGTTTACACCCACGCGATAACGTGCAGCATCAGCATAGTTGAATAAACGCGCTTGCAGCATACGGTCAGGTGAGAAGCTAATGCCCGGCACCAAGTTACTTGGTGCAAAAGCGGCTTGTTCAACATCTTGGAAATAGTTTTCAGGGTTACGGTTGAGTTCGAATTCACCCACTTCAATCAACGGATAGTCGCCTTTAGGCCATACTTTGGTTAAATCAAATGGGTGATAAGGTACTTTTTCTGCATCAAGTTCAGGCATAATTTGAACGTACATTTTCCATTTTGGAAAATCGCCGCGTTCAATTGCATTGAACAGATCGGTTTGTGAGCTTTCACGGTCTTTGGCAATAATCGCTTCAGCTTCAGCATCGGTTAAGTTTTTAATGCCTTGTTGAGTGCGCATGTGGAATTTAACCCAGAAGCGTTCATTATTGGCATTAATAAAACTGAAAGTATGACTGCCAAAACCATGCATATGACGGTAACCATCTGGAATACCGCGGTCAGACATCACAATAGTAACTTGGTGTAGAGCTTCAGGTAGTAAAGTCCAAAAATCCCAGTTATTAGTTGCACTACGCTTATTGGTTTTAGGATCGCGTTTTACTGCTTTGTTTAAGTCAGGGAATTTACGAGCATCACGTAGGAAGAAGACAGGGGTGTTATTACCAACTAAATCCCAGTTACCTTCTTCAGTATAGAATTTAAGGGCAAAACCACGAATATCGCGTTCTGCATCTGCAGCACCACGCTCACCCGCTACGGTAGAGAAACGAGCAAAAAGTTCAGTTTTTTTACCAACTTCTGAGAAAATTTTAGCGCGGGTATATTGGGTAATATCGTTAGTCACGGTAAACGTACCGAAAGCACCAGAACCTTTGGCATGCATACGACGCTCTGGAATTACTTCACGAACGAAATTACCGAGTTTTTCATTAAGCCATAGGTCTTGGGCAAGCAAAGGACCACGTGCACCTGCCGTCATACTGTTCTGGTTGTCTACAACAGGAGCACCAGCATCAGTTGTTAGGTGGGTGACAGGACATTTTTTAACGTCGTCGCTCATTGAGTATCTCCATTATTATAATCATGTATTAAAGTTGGGAGTTATAACCCTTCAATTGATAACACGCTCAACAGCACATGACATTAACCGTTTTGTTAATTCATTTTAAAGTGACAATGTGACAACAGTTTTTCTCTCATTCTAAAATTTTTCAAGCAGCAATCAATCGAAGAGAAGTCATAAAACTGTAGCCGTTAAAAGCTTAAAAATCTTTATATACTTATTGACTCTAAAGCTTTCTGTGGCTTTTGACAAATGGAAAAATAGTTTTGAATAAATGGTTAATTCGATGAATCAAGTTATTGAATTTATATTATTTATTTATATATTTTGTTTTAATATTTTATCGATGAATTAAACTCAAATATATCGCTATGATAGGTAGAATAGGACGAAATATCTAAATCCATATTTCTATTATGGATTTTGGCCTTAATATAGGTTTTTTAGCTGATTCTAGTTAATGAAAGACATTTTTATGTTGTTAATATTGGAGAGCTTTTTTAACATTAAAGACATTATTTAATACTTAAAATAAGCTAAAAATACAGCTGAAGAAATATTGGCAAGTGGTCTAAGTTGTTTTAGAAAATTGTAAATAAATTTTTTATGGGGTGATGCTAGTTGGCACACCTATCTTTATTGTTGTCAGGTCAGGTGTTGTCACTCCAGCTTGAATCGATTCCTACATCATATCAACATACTAGGCAACCTTACGTGATCGCATATCGTAGTTGAGGGGGTTAATGGCGAACCCATTTTGACCTCGGGATATATTTTACGCCTAAAAGGATAAGCACTTAAACAAGACTGGACCGTATTGGCATGAGCACATGGCACGACTGTGTGGCTGATACAAGTGCTCCTTCAAGTGATTATACAATGGGCCTGTATATAGTTTGCAACTAGTCATAGATAGTGCAATCGACAGTTGTTTGAGGCATGGCTATGTAGTGGTTGCAACAGATTATAAGGACTGGGTAAGCCAAAACTGCGCCCTCATATGAATGTAGTCAGTTAAGTTTATAACTTGGTGGATTCTGTGCGTGCATTGCATTCTTGGAAGCCGAGGCAATTTAATAAAGACTGGATGGTGATGGGGCATAGTCAATGTGCTGCAGCTGCTATTGCGGTTGCAGCTCAGGGGCAAAAAGATGCGCTTGAATTGAATCTTAAAGCTGCAATACCCTTGGCACCGGGTGGTTATCAATATGAATGTATTGCTGAATACGTAGAAACCAATCCAAATCCAGATACCAATGTAGCGGCATTTTTCCCCATCGTGTTGTTGGGAGCAGCCGAAGCAGATCGATCAATGTAGATCAACAGGTTAGTCCAGATATGAAGTCTTTACTAAATCAGGCCCGTAAACGCTGTTTATCAGAACTAAAAAATTAGTTAAAACAAGCACCTCAGCCAATCTTTTAAAAAATTCAGACTTAAGGCCATCCCTAAGCTATTTAAAACGGCAGTCGATTGAATATATGACCCTAACCGTAACACTGATGTTTGTTTAAGGCGTCGCAGACCATTTGTCGATCACCTTGGTACTCAAAGTTATTACCAGAAAGTGTGCAAATAAAAATTGCCAGTAGTCTATCAGGCGATCCCAAATGGCTATCCTCGGGGTGCATTAGGCCATAGTCCAAAATATACGGCTGAATTTTTAAAGAGCTTACAACTGGCCAGCATTGCAAAGGCGTATAAATGAGACAAGTAAGCTGGCAATAAAAGCTTAACTTCTAAAGCACTTTTATTGACGGATGAACAAAGTGATGAATGATTTTCTTCTACCGTAAAAATGAATTTCCTAAATATCTAAAATAACTGGTTTAAGAGCCGATTTTTTGTAAATAACATGACTTTATTTTATTCACCGATGCATTTGAAACATCATTAGACTTGTCCGCGAAGTCTAATCGCGCAACATATGAATTATATCTCGCTTTAATTCATCCCACTCCCCAAAATCAGGCTCAATCAATAAAGTTTGCGACACAAAGCCATAACACACCCGCTGCATATTTAAAGCCATCTGTTTGAGCTGTTCATCATCCTGTATAAATGGCTCAAGCATACTGCGCCACATTTGCACCATCATGGCATAACTCTTACGGTAACTTTCAATATCTGAAATCTGCCGTTCTAACAAAAACACCTGTGACCATAAAAACTGCTGTGCTTGAATTTGCTCAATTTGAAAATGAATAATTCGCTCTAAATAAGTCTGAAACTTCAAATCTGTGGATAACTTGATCAAGCTATGTGCATAACTTTTTAAGCTTTCCGCATTGTGTTTCACATGTAAATGAATGGTTAGCGCAATCAAATCTTCCTTTTTAGAAAAATATTCATAGAACGTTCCCAAGCCCACGCCTGCAAGGTCGGTAATTTCCCGAATGGTAATTTGGCTGGCAGGACGCTCATGCAAAAGCCGAACAAAACTGTCCTGTAAGGCTTCTTGCGTCAGTTTGGCACGTGATTGACGTGGCTTACGCCGTATTTGAATGGCTGAATGCTTCATATTTTTAAGCGCGGAAAACCGAACGTCTATGCTTTAAATTTTCTCTATACTGAAATGAAAAGCCAACAAGAACAAGCGGAAAATATAGACGATGAATACATTAGAACAGACATGGATGACGCATCAAATCAGCAACCAATTTGATGAACTGGAAAACTACAATCTATTTTCAAGTGATACGGTTTTACATGAAATCTTAAAGCGCTATGGCAGCCACGATCAGCCGATCTTATGCGAAATGGGCAAAGTCGCAGGTTCGAGTGAATACTTTCAGCATGGGGCTTTAGCCAACAAACATACCCCAATTTTACATGCCTTCGATGCTCGTGGTCGCCGTACTGACTTTATCGAATTTCATCCTTCATGGCATAAATGGATGGGACTCAACCGTCAGTTTGATACCCATGCGCATCCTTTTAATCAGCCTAACTCCAAGACTAAATGGGTGGAATGGGCAGCACGTTTTTATCTCGCAGGTCAGGTCGAGTGTGGCAATTTATGTCCGAACTCCATGACGCTGGGCAGTATTCCCTTAATTCAACGTGAACCTGAACTATGGGCGAAAATTGGCGAGAAACTATTATCGACGGAATATGATGAACGTGATGTACCCATCGCGAAGAAAAAGTCGATTTGGCTCGGTATGGGCATGACCGAAAAGCAGGGCGGTTCGGATGTACGCGCCAATGAAACCATTGCCGTGCCTGTAGCAGAAACAGGACGAGGCAAGGCTTATTTGCTCACAGGGCATAAATGGTTTTTCTCTGCGCCGATGTGTGATGCGCATTTGGTGGTGGCAAAAACCGAACAAGATGGCTTGGCGTGTTTCTTTGTACCGCGTTGGTTGGAAGATGGCACGAAGAATAATATTCAGGTGCAACGCCTAAAAGAAAAAGTCGGTAACCGCAGTAATTCAAGCTCGGAAGTCGAATTCAAAAATGCGTGGGGCATTATGATTGGTGAGGCAGGGCGTGGCATTCCAACCATTATTGAAATGGCGAATTACACCCGTCTGACCTGTTCGGTCGGTTCGAGCGCCATGCTGCGTCAAGCTTTGGTGCAATGCATTGCCTATACCCGTCAGCGTCAGGCTTTTGGTAAACATTTGATTGATCAACCGCTTATGCGTGCAGTCTTGGCAGATTTGGCTTTAGAAAGTGAAGCAGCGACGCAGCTCAGTTTCCATTTGGCGCAGTGCTATGAATCGGATGATACTTTGTCTGTGGCATGGAAACGCATCATGACCCCAGCAGCCAAGTTTTGGATTTGTAAGCGTGCCGTAGAGCTAACAGGGGAGATGATGGAAGTCTTTGGCGGCAATGGCTATGTCGATAACGGCATCATGGCGCGCATCTTTAAAGAAGCACCTGTGAATACCATTTGGGAAGGTTCAGGCAATGTCATGTGCCTAGATGTGCTGCGTGCGATTGGGCGTGACCCTGAATCTATTGAAGTGCTGTTTAAAGATTTGGCGAGTACAGCAAGTACAGATGAAAGCTTGCAAACAGAATTGCAGGACTTGTTCAGGTTGTTCCATCAATCACCTGAAGATTTACAATTTATGGGGCGCAGTTTGGTCAGTCGTTTAACGGTACTTGCACAAGCGGTGTTATTGAAACGCTATGCGCCTGATTATGTAGCAAATGGTTTTATTCAAAGCCGCTATAGTGCGAAACATGGGCAAGTGGTGGGCATGCTGGATGCTAAAAAGGTCGATGTAGAGCGAGTATTAGAACGGGCTTTTGCTAGCTAAATACAACGTATTTCCCTCTCTCAATGGGAGAGGGTTAGGGAGAGGGAAATAATGTGGCAAAGCAATTTTTTTTTGGCCTTGGGGCTAACTACGCTGTATCAAAAAGCCATAGGAAAGTGCTTGAAAAAATCTAAAAATAGATCAATATATGCACTACAGTACGAGGGTGCTGTATAGGCAAAAAGGTGAATGCAAATGGCAAAGAAAAAAGTCCTGCCTGAAGTTGAAGTTCGCAACTTTGTGGCAAAACACATGAACGATTTTAACAAAAGCCAAACTTTTGTAGATCGAAAGAAAAATGCAAAACGCGGCTATGCAAAGCACAAAAAAGGGGGATATTCGAATGATTATCTCCCTTTTTATTTCAGTGTATTTTTAAGTTTTCTAGTACGTTAAATTATTCTGCGTCAACATCTGCTTAAATAAATTCCGCATCATATTGCATACGTTTCGCTGTTTGCTTTGCAATCTCTAGGCCATGCAATTTGGCTACAATATAAAGCGATGCATTGATGCCCGAAGAAATCCCTGCAGCAGTAATAATTTTGCCATCATCGACATATTTCACATCGCTGAGCACTTCAACTTGAGGGAATTCTTGCGTGAGTCGTGGAATATCCATCCAGTGCGTAGTGGCTTTTAAACCATTCAGCAAACCAGCTTCTGCCAAAATAAAGGCACCTGTACAAATTGAAAATGTCAGTTGAGCCTGTGCATGACGCTACAGCAGCCATTCTCTTAATCGTTGGCTATACATCTCGATAGTCGCCGCACCGAGACCACATGGAATGACCAATAGATCAGTATGCGGGGCTGTGTCTAAGGTGTAATGGCTTTTGACCACCAAACCATTACGTGCCGTAATTTCGGGCTGCTCAGAAACGGTAAATACATTAAATAACTTTTGTTGCTCTGAGCAGCTACAAATTGAGAACACTTCAAAAGGGCCTGCAAAATCTAAGACTTCAACCTCGTTGAATACTAAGATAGCTACGTTCATTCAGATGGTTCCATGCGGCATTTAAAGCATTGGTTTTGAGTTGAAATGTAGAGCCCTAAAACACGACTTATTTTGAAAATAAGTTTTCAAACATTTTGTTGAATGTGGATTTTTGTTGCGGTCTAGACGCTGTACTTTGATGTTTTTCTGCGTCATTGGTTTGCTGGAGTACGTGTTCCACTTGACTGGTCAATTGCTCAAACCATGTTGAGTCAGTGTGATGCGTCTGGTTTAGCTGTTTGGCGCGCTGTGCAGCCAGTACCGATGGATCATTTTTACCTAAGCGGCGCTGCTGTGACGCAGTAATTTCTATACCGAGTAAGGGGGGAATACGAGAGCGGCTGACCGGAGCTTTGGATTTTGTTGGCTTGGTTGGGCGTATATTGACTTGTTGTGCTTGGGACGGTCTAGGTCGAGTTGAGGATACTTTTTCAATCGGTGTATCGTGTTGCAGCTCTAACATTTTTTGTTTGAGTTGCGGATGGATCTTTGTCATATAAAAGGCAATTGCGACAAAAGCCAGAAAAAATAAAAAATCCATCATCACCTCATTTTATTATTTTACATGAGTGTTCTTAAGCACTCACGATTCGGGTTGCCGATTTCACCATATCACCAAGACCATGAGTCTTGAAGTAGTACTCCATCATGCTTTTCACCATCAGTGGATTATTCATGCTCAAAGCACGATCCAAGAGCTCTTTTGCATCTGGCATCGGCACATGGCAGATGGCTTTACGGACTTTGAGGATATTACTCGAACTCATCGATAGGGTATTAAAGCCCATCGCCATCAGTAAAATAGCTGTGAGTGGATCACCGGCCATTTCTCCACAAATACTAATCGGCTTGTCGTATTTATGACATTCTTGCACCAAGCGAGTCAGCGCACGAAGTACGGCTGGGTGTGAGTGTGAATAGACATTGGCAACCCGTGGGTTATTACGGTCAACCGCAAGTAAGTATTGGGTTAAATCGTTAGATCCGACCGAGAAGAAGTCAACCAATTCAGCAAACTCATCGATCTGTAACAGCACACTCGGCACTTCGACCATGATGCCGATTTTGGGTTTGGTAATTTTCACCTGTTCTTCTTCTTGCACCGCTTGCCAGTCACGATCGAGCAAATACAACGCTTCTTCGACTTCGCTGACACTGGTCACCATCGGCAGCAATATATGCAAGTTGTTCAGGCCAATACTGGCTTTGAGCATGGCACGAATTTGGGCTGAAAAAATCTCAGGATGATCGAGGGTAAAGCGAATTCCACGCCAACCCAGTGCTGAGTTTTCTTCTTCAATCGAGAAATAAGGAAGGTCTTTATCTGCACCAATATCGAGGGTACGCATCACCACTGGTTTATTGGCAAAATGACTGAGCTGTTGACGATAAATAGCGCGCTGTTCTTCTTCACCAGGGAAGCGATCACGCAGCATAAATGGAATTTCAGAACGGTATAGACCGACACCTTTGGCGCCACGTTGTACACCGCGAACCACATCGATCATCAAGCCAGTATTTACAAACAATCGAACTGCAACACCGTCAGGGGTGATGGCATCTTTGGTTTCGTATTGCTTCAGATCTTTAGCAATTTGCTCTTCTTCTTTTTGAATCTCTTTATAACGTGTGCGTAAACGACGAGGTGGATTGATGAATACACGACCTTGATGTGCATCGACAATCATTTCGACATCATCGAGGGTATTAATTGGTAGTTCAGTCACACCGACTACGGTTGGAATACCGAGGGCACGTGCCACAATCACCATGTGTGAGTTCATGGCACCTTCAGTGGTTACAATCGCCGCTATTTTATCGACAGGGAGTTCAACCAAGGCAGCCGTAGAAATTTCCTCACCAATTAAAATGCTTTCATCGGTGATTTCACGGTGACTGGCATCTGCTTCTTGCAAAAAGGCCAAGATACGACGCCCTAGATCTTTTAAGTCTGAAACACGTTCGCGGAGATAGTCATCTTCCATCTGTGCAAAGAGCGCAATATGTTTATCAATAACAATGCGTACCGAACCTTGTGCCCAGTTACCGTCACGAATTTCACTTTTGATTTCCGCGGGGAGGGCATTGGCATCGAGCATCCGCAAGAACACGCTAAATAATGCCCGCTCTTCGGCCATGAGGGCATCTTGCATCTTTTCATCGAGAGACAAAATTTCTTGACGAACTGCGTCTATGGCATTGTCGAGTAATTCGAGTTCTTCACTGATGTCATCGGCTTCACGATCGGGGACTGAAGCCAAATCAGCAGGTGGATACAGGATGACTGCACGACCTAGCGCAATACCGCCTGAACCTGAAATACCTTGGAAAGTTTTATAGGCAGGGAGGTTGTTTGGTTTACGAAAGACTTCAATATTCCCGACGGCATGTGCATGGGCAATCACCCCTGAAAGTTGAGCGCACAGGGTCACGAGGAAAGATTCGGCAGCTTCGCTAAAGTCTTGAGGCTCTTTGTTTTGAACCACCAAGACGCCCATAACTTTACGGCGATACATCACCGGAACACCGAGGAAGGAATTGTAAATTTCTTCCCCCGTTTCTGGCAGATACATAAAGCGTTCGTGTTTGGGTGCATTGTCTAAGTTGACGATTTCTTCACGTTGTCCAACTAAGCCGACCAAACCCTCACTGGTATGCAAAGAGACATGCCCAACGGCTTCAGGGTTTAAACCCTTAGAAGCCATTAGTAAATAACGATGATTTCGTTCATCAAGCAAGTAGATTGAGCAGACATCCACATGCATGGCTTCGGCCACTTGATTGACCATAATGTCTAAAGATTCATGCAAACTGGCCGACGCATTAATCTCTTGGACTATGCGTCTTAAGGTATCCAGTTGCATGTTCGACATCGTGTTTGCTCCAAAATTTATTCTGCTTTATTTATAACAACACTCATCCTAAAAATCTGCATCCATTCTGCAAATTTTTACGGTTTTTGCGGAAGCTGATTGCACAGCTCCACCATGGCTTTACGATATACATCGCGTTTAAAATTCACCACTTGACCCAAAGGGTACCAATAGCTGACCCATTGCCATTGATCAAACTCAGGTGGATCTGACAAATCCAGCTGAATATGCTGTGCTGAAGCTGTCAGTTTCAATAAAAACCACTTTTGCTTTTGACCAATACAAACGGGGTCTGAATCCGTACGTATATACCGATGTGGCAAACGATAGCGCAACCACCCTTGGGTTTGTGCTATCACCTGGACGTGTTCGGGCAGTAAGCCAACTTCTTCTCTCAGCTCACGGTAAAGTGCCTGTTCGGGGGTTTCTCCATGTTGGATACCTCCTTGTGGAAATTGCCAGGCATTGTGACCAATGCGCTTTGCCCATAAAACTTGTCCAATGTCGTTTGCCAAAATGATCCCGACGTTGGGTCGGAAACCTTCTGAATCGATCATTTGGCTACCTAAATATTGTGTAATTTATGACTTTGCTCACGGGGACGTTTTATTTCTGTGTCCATCTCGAAAAAGCAAAGTGTAAAAATGTTAAAATTGTTATGATCTTAACGAATTTCTATCGACTAGCGGAGATAGATTTACAATTTTTTTCTTAAATTTCAGCTTTTACGAGTATTTTCATGAAATTGGCACTGTTTGACCTTGATCACACCTTATTAAATACCGACTCAGACCATTCTTGGGGGGAGTTTTTGGTCAATGAAGGCTTGGTTGATCCAATTCGTCATCGTGCCATGAATGACAAATTTTATGATGATTATAAAAAAGGCCAGCTTGACCCGATTGCTTATAACGAATTTGTATTTGAGTTTTTAACCCAACATGACAATGCCTACTTAACTGAGTTACATCAGTTGTTTATGAAAAAAGTTATTCGTGCGCAAATGCGTCCTGAGGGCTTTGCTGCCATTCAGCGCCATCAAGATGCAGGACATCAATTGGTCGGGATCACCGCAACGTCTGATTTTATTACCGCACCGATTTTTCGTGAATTTGGTATTACTGAAATCATTGCGACCAATGCCGAAGTTGTGGATGGTAAATATACGGGTAAAGTGATTAATACTCCGTGCTACCAAAAGGGCAAATTAGTCCGTTTGAATCAATGGTTAGAAGGTCGTGATGTGACAGAATCTTGGGCCTATTCAGATTCAATCAATGATCGATTCTTATTGGAATATGCGGATCATGCAATTGCAATTAACCCAGATGACCGTTTAGAAGTCCTTGCAAAAGAACAAGGTTGGGACATTCAAGACTGGTCAATTCAAGCCTAAAAATAGATATGATAAAAAAGCATCTTGAGATGCTTTTTTATTTGATGTTCTTTTGATTAACCCTCGACTCACTTATTTGAACTATCGCTCCGTATGCAGACAGAAGCTTCTTTTAAACATTTAATTCAAATCTTTATTGGGCCACGTGCTCAATCTTATTTAAATTTCATTGAACAACAAGTTGGACAGAACAATGGTCTGAGTTGGGCAGGGCTAATTTTTGGACCCTATTGGTTACTCTATCGAAAGATGTACCGCTATTTCTTCTTATTCTTTGCGGTTGGTTTTTTGATTAGCATGTTGGCACTCATCATCGGTGTGCCTGAACAAGTCTTGATGGGGCTGTCATTGATTCCTAACCTCATACTCGCAGGGATCGGAAAGTGGCTTTATAGCGATTTTGCTGTGCAAAAGACCAAAGCCTATATGCAGCAGCCGAAATATAGTGAACAGGTGTTTGCTGAAGAAGGAGGAGTGAACTGGGGGCTGCCTTTATTGTTGGTATTTATTCAATCTGTCGTGATGATTATGCTCAGTTTGCCTTTTATTCAATTTTCACCGCTATAGAATTCTGTAATTGAGTGCGTGTTCGTTCCGTGTTATATCCTTAAAACAGAATAATTTTGTATCCATAAACAATAAGTTTTAACACGGAGAATGACAATGAGTGTACGTCCACGCATGACTCATCTATTTGAACAACTGGGTTTAGATTCGAGTGAAGACGCGATTGCTTTATTTATCGTGACGCATCAACTCAGTGCCCAAACTAAAATTACCGAAGCAGATTATTGGACAGATGCTCAGCGCCAGTTCTTGGCCGAAAAAATTAAGTCAGATGGTGAGTGGGCGATTATTGTCGATCAATTGAATGAATCATTACATGAAGATTCATTGACGAAATAAAACCGACAGGTCTTCCTTGGTTTTTTTAATGGGATCGGCTGAAATAGGCGATCCCATTTTTAATGAAAAACTGATGTTACGTACGTAAAAGTTATTTCGTGTTTTTAAAATGATTTTTAAGTCTATTCAACGAAGTCTTACATCTAGGAATTGAATAAATTGATTGGCCTTCGGCTGGAGGTACTTTTGTTTCGGCAAAAGTACCCAAAACCATTGTCATCCGCAAAACTCGTTCACTACCGTCTAATTATTCAAAGTATCGCAAAAACATTTTTGATGAGAAGTAGTCCTATCTCAAACACTTGCGGATGACCTTGCCGCGTATCGTTCTTATATTTGAATCAAATTGCACTTCTGATGTTACTGTATAACATCAGTGAAAAGAGGTTGAACTTTCACAATAAGTAAGAGCATCTATTGCTGACCTTGAGCCAAGCTACAAATATTGATGGCAGATTTGAAGGTCACTGCATTGTATATGATGACTATTCAACAAGGACTGTTCAACACTTGGCTAATCAAATCATTCGCTTTTTCTAAATGCTCAAACAGATCACTAAAAAAAGCCACCATAACGGTGGCTTGATTAATAATTGAATTTTGTAGGTAAAAATTCAATTAGATGTGTTTCATCAATTCAACCAGCTTTTGTGCAGCAAGTGACTGAGTACGGCCTGGGTGCCATACCATGCCCAATTGACGATTCATGTTTGAAGGTAAATTCAGTTGTTTTAAATCTTGGTTCAATAAGGTTTTAGGAAGGACAGACCAACCGAGACCAATGGAAACCAACATACGAATCGACTCAAGTGAGTTATTGCTCATGGTAACTTTTGGCTTGAGTCCATACTTTTCAAACTCAGCCAAGGTAATTTGACTGGTATAGGTTTGCGCTGCAGGTAAAAGACTTGGGTATTGGATCAAATCCTCTAAGGTCAAATGTTCGACTTGCGCCAAAGGATGGAAAGGCGCAACCACGAATACCAGTGGATCATTCCATGTCGTGATGTATTTTAAACGGCTGTCACCTTGTGGTGGTAAAGTCAAAAATGCCAACTCTAAGTCACCTGCCAAAACTTGCTCATGGGCTTGTTCAGAATCAACAAAGTGTACATCTAAGGTCACTTCTGGAAACTGTTGTACATATTGACGCAAATGCGCCGGTAAATGGTGTAAGCCGATATGATGGCTAGTGCCAATTTTCAGTTTACCTTGAACCTGACCTTGCTCATGGCTGAGCGTATGGTGAATATCGCCCAACTCATTCAGCCAGCTTTTTACTTTTGGCAAGAGAGAGTTTGCCGCATGCGTCGCTTGAACACCACGACCCGCCGATTCAAAAAGTTTGACACCGAAGTATTCTTCTAAACTGTGAATACGCTTGGTCACAGCAGGTTGCGTAATGAAGAGCTGATCTGCTGCCAAAGAGATCGAACCAGTTTCCATGACTTTTACAAAGGCTTCAAAGGCTGCGAGATTCATCTTCATTCCTATAAAGAATTTTTATGCGTAGTCTCATTGTTATAATATTTTAAGAATAAATCAAAGGAAAAGTTGTATCTTTTGATTTAAAACTAGGCGTTCAAGCCAGATGACGCTTTAAATCTGAGGGGATTTTCAGGGTTCAATAGTGTTATTTGAGTACTTGGTCACTGCATGATTTAAGATTGGGCTGTGACATTTTCAGCTCAAATGCGCTGTTACAAAGTTATTTTTTAAACCGAAACCGCAGTTATGCATAATATAAAAAATACAGGGCTGGAAAGTAATTCAACCGTTTGAATTAAAGAGGAGCGATGACGTTTCTTTTTAATTCAGTATTGAACTAAAACAAAAAAATGAACTCAAGTTTTGATGGCTTGGGGAACATACTTTTCAGTGAATAATTATAGCAACAGGTACAGTCATGGCTGCATCGATTAGCAATGTTGTACCTCACAGGGAGAAGGCGATGGATATTAAACACATTAAAAATTTATTGGATATTTTTGAAGGGACAGTCGAAAAGCGCTGTGCAATATATGAAATCGCAGATGACGAAGACGACGAAAACCGTGCAGCTGCCGAGTGTAATGCGGCAAAAAACAAACTGATTCTTGCGATAGAACAATTGATCGAGGCGCATGATCAGCTGGTCTTACAACAAAAACCCAAGCTTTGATGATCTGTCTACAATTGAATCTATAGGATGAAATGAATAGAAAGTTAAAGTGGATAGAGTAAAAGAACGTTTTAAGGTCATTAAAAAAACCACCGTGATGGTGGTTTTTTTACAAGGAGCAGGATTGGATTAAGCGGGGATATTTTCCTCTACAGCTTTATCTTTCTTTTCCCATGCTTTTTCGTGGAAGAAAAAAGCAACCGCTTGAACAGTTGGTTCAAGTAAACTTAAGGTAATGGCCATTGCAATACTGCCTGTCACGTAATAACCAACCAACATCGCAACCGTGATATGCATAATGTAATAGCTCAAGGTTTTTTTGAACATGCGCTGATTATTTTCGACGAACTTGTTAATGTGTGCCATGAGAATGCTCCTTGTTAAATTGATAAATCTTGGCAATGAGTTAATAATAATGATTCTTATTTGCAATGTAAAAGAGAAAATTCAATTTATGATCATTGAATTTCTAAATCACTGCTTAAAAATGGCAGAAAGTGATCAAAAAGTCGGAGAAAATTCTAAAGTTTCATCTGCTGAAAGTATTGAAGTGAGCGTGTTTTGAACGCATCAATGGTGATTAAAATGCAGCGGAAATCAGCAGTTAAATATCATTCCTATAAGTTTTTAAACTAATAAAAATGATAAATTAGATTTATGTGAATACGTGGTTATAATCGATTTAACGAAAGAATTTACCCAGTCCAGTGGAGCAAATCGACATGGCAGGCGAAACCCAAAAAGCGGAAACCCAAATAAAAAAAACCTTGTATGACAAATTGTGGGATGACCATCTAGTAAAACAACGAGATGATGGCTCTTCATTATTGTATATCGACCGTCATTTATTGCATGAAGTGACTTCTCCACAAGCCTTTGAAGGGCTACAACTTGCAGGTCGTAAACCATGGCGTTTAAGCGCTAACGTGGCAACGCCAGACCATAACGTACCTACGTCTACTAAGGAGCGTGCTGAAGGTATTGCGGGTATTGAAGATGATACCTCACGTATCCAAGTGCAAACTTTAGATGACAACTGTAAAACCTTTAATGTTGCCCAGTTTGACATCAACGATGTACGCCAAGGGATCGCGCATGTAGTTGGGCCTGAACAAGGTTTAACGTTGCCGGGTATGACCGTGGTGTGTGGTGATTCACATACTGCAACGCATGGTGCATTTGGCTGCTTGGCACATGGTATCGGCACATCTGAAGTTGAACATGTGTTGGCGACTCAATGCTTAGTTCAAAAGAAAATGAAGAACATGTTGGTGCGTGTTGACGGTCAATTGGGTCAAGGCGTAACTCCTAAAGACGTGGTTTTAGCAATTATCGGTAAAATCGGTACGGCAGGTGGTACAGGTCACGCAATTGAGTTTGGTGGTCAAGTATTCCGTGATATGTCGATCGAAGGTCGTATGACGGTGTGTAACATGGCGATCGAAGGTGGCGCGCGCGTGGGTATGGTGGCTGTCGATGACAAAACCATTGCCTATGTAAAAGACCGTCCATATGCACCGAAGGGCGAACAGTGGGATGCTGCAGTAGAATATTGGAAGACTTTAGTGTCTGATGAAGGCGCGCATTTTGATACTGTTGTGGTGTTGCAAGGTGAAGAGATTGAGCCACAAGTGTCTTGGGGGACTTCTCCTGAGATGGTGATTCCTGTATCTCAAGCAGTGCCAACTTTAGAACAAGCTAAAGATGACGTACAGCGTAATGACTGGACACGTGCATACAACTACATGGGCTTAGAAGCGGGTCAGGCATTGGCTGATATTCAATTAGACCGTGTATTTATTGGTTCATGTACCAACTCACGCATCGAAGATATTCGTGCAGCGGCTGAAGTGGCCAAAGGCAAAAAAGTGGCGGCATCGATTAAACAAGCCATGGTGGTTCCGGGTTCAGGTTTAGTTAAAGCACAAGCAGAAGCAGAAGGCTTAGATAAAATCTTAATTGAAGCAGGCTTTGAATGGCGTGAGCCGGGTTGCTCAATGTGTTTGGCAATGAATGCTGACAAGTTGCAACCGGGTGAGCACTGTGCATCAACGTCTAACCGTAACTTCGAAGGTCGTCAAGGTAATGGTGGTCGTACGCATTTGGTGAGTCCAGCAATGGCAGCAGCTGCGGCAATTGCAGGTCACTTTGTGGATGTGCGTACATTCTAGTTTAAGCCCTCATCTCAACCTTCTCCCTGAGGGAGAAGGAGTTCCCTCTCCTTTTAGGAGAGGGTTAGGGAGAGGTCACGGATTCAGTGAGAAATAAACATGAAAAAATATACCGTTGAACAAGGTATCGTTGCACCATTAGACCGTGCCAATGTGGATACAGATTTAATCATTCCAAAGCAGTTTTTAAAATCAATTAAGCGTACTGGCTTTGGTGCCAACTTATTTGATGAGTTGCGCTATTTGGATGAAGGCTATTTAGGTCAAGACATTTCAAAACGTCCAATTAACCCCGATTTCGAATTGAATAAACCGCGTTATCAAGGTGCGTCGATTTTGATCTCTCGTGCAAACTTTGGTTGTGGTTCGAGCCGTGAGCATGCGCCTTGGGCATTAGAAGAATATGGTTTCCGTACTGTCATTGCACCAAGCTATGCGGACATTTTCTTTAATAACAGCTTTAAAAATGGCATGTTGCCAGTGATCTTGTCTGAAGAGATCGTCGATCAGTTATTTAAAGAATGTACTGCATCTGAAGGCTATCAATTAACCATTGATTTGGCTGCGCAAGAAGTACGTACACCGAGTGGTGAAGCATTTACATTTGAAGTCGATCCATTCCGTAAACACTGCTTATTGAATGGCTTGGATGATATCGGTTTAACCTTACAAGCAGCCGATGATATCCGCGCTTATGAAGAAAAAACCAAAGCATCTCGCCCTTGGGTATTTGCAGACATTAAAGCTTAAGTCAGTGTCATTGTAGAACTTCTTAGTAGTCAGTCGGCTTAAGTCTTGCTAATATCAGGCGAAACAAAATTTATACGTTAGCCAGAATTTATCAGGTTGGGTTCGAAAAATGAAAAAGTTCTTCGGTCAGCTGGTTGTAACGGGAGCGCTGTTCGCAACGCTCTCTGCCTGTCAAAGCTTTGACACGGCACGCATTAAAAATGTGAAAGAAACTGAAAGTACAAAAAATAATGCTCTGATTTACTGTGCAGGTACAGCGCATTGTGAATTTGAGCGTTTTGATCAAATACAGGTGGTTGATCCAAATAATCAACATGTACAACGTGCTGCGATTAAAGCAGGCATTGTACGGTTGAATGGTCGTTCATTGTCTGAGCCTAATCCTTTGTATTTGTCTGTACCTTCAGGTCAGCATGAAGTCGTGATTCGCTATTATCCAATTTCTCAGGAAAAAGCAGAGCGCTTGCATGTCATTCACAACTTTAGGTCCAAACACGAGTACACCTTTAAAATGTACCGAGAGCGTTCAAAAAACACAGGCAGTTTACTGGATAAATCTGCGCCTGATCCGCTCTGTGTAGACTTAAAGCAAGGTGCAAAAACGATTCGACGTTTCTGCCGACCCTACAATGTCCTCACAGGACTTGGTGAGTTTGTAGAAAAGAAACTTTAAATCTGACTGGTAATCAAGCCAGCGTATAAATGGAAAGACTCATGTCAAAACATATTTTGATTTTACCAGGTGATGGTATTGGTCCTGAAATCGTGAAAGCGGCTGAACAAGTGCTGACACGTGTAAACGAGAAATTCAACTTAGGTTTGACTTGGGAACAAGGTCTTTTAGGTGGTGCAGCGATCGATGCGCACGGTTCACCTTATCCAGAAGTAACAGCAGCACAAGCGAAGACTGCTGATGCGATTTTATTGGGTGCAGTGGGTGGTCCTAAGTGGGATACCATTGAGCGTTCAATTCGTCCAGAACGTGGCCTATTAAAAATTCGTTCAGAATTAAATTTATTTGCTAATTTACGTCCAGCAATTCTTTATCCGCAGCTTGCAGATGCGTCGAGCTTAAAACCTGAAATCGTAGCAGGTTTGGATATCTTGATCGTACGTGAGTTAACTGGCGGGATCTATTTTGGTCAACCACGTGGTATTCGTGAACTCGAAAACGGCGAAAAACAAGGTTTCAATACTGACGTATATGCAGAATCTGAAATCAAGCGTATTGCCAAAGTTGCTTTTGAAATGGCGAACTTACGTGGTGGTAAAGTGTGTTCAGTGGATAAAGCCAATGTACTAGAAGTGACTGAGCTTTGGAAACAAACTGTAACTGCGTTAAAAGAAGAGCAATATCCTGAAATTAACTTGTCTCATATGTATGTTGACAATGCTGCAATGCAATTGGTTCGTGCGCCAAAACAATTTGATGTGATCGTGACTGGTAACTTGTTCGGCGATATCTTGTCTGATGAAGCGGCAATGTTAACCGGTTCTATCGGCATGTTGCCATCGGCTTCTTTAGATGAAAATGGTAAAGGCATGTATGAACCTTGCCACGGTTCAGCGCCAGACATCGCAGGTCAAAACATTGCGAACCCATTAGCAACGATTCTGTCTGTTGCTATGATGCTACGTTATACCTTCCGTGAAGAAGCTGCGGCGAAAGCAATTGAAGATGCAGTAGGTAACGTCTTAGATCAAGGCTTACGTACAGGTGACATCATGTCAGAAGGCAGTACTCAAGTCGGTACTGTTGAAATGGGTCAAGCTGTAGTTTCTGCATTGAACTAATGGCGAATCAAAAAACGCAGCGTTTATGCTGCGTTTTTTTGTGCCTAGAAATTATCAATCCTAGAATTGATGCGTTAACAGGTGCGACCAGTTAATCGGACATCAGTTGCAATATTATGCTTTAAGCTAAATTGAATAAGGCAGTTTAACTCAACCTCATAGCGTGTATTTCCACTGGGAATCGGCACAGCAGCGCCGCTGCCCATGCCCATCGCAGGATTTTCCGCCATCGGTAAAGGAATACTGATCGGGCGTGCGACACGATAAAGGAGGTAGTCCGAACTGACCTCTACGGGAGAGGTTCTTTGATAGCCGAGTTTGCTGAGGTCGAGTTCTGCTTGAATCGTTTGGCTCGATTGACCAATAAATGAGGCTAAATAGCGTTCACGTTCAACGGATGAGAGAGTTGAAGTCGTGGTACAGCCAGCCAATAACACAATGCTTAGAACGCAACCCATGCTCAATGTGGGGTGAATAAAATGGTGATCTTCGTAAACCTGATGTTCCAAAATAAATTTCATGGATCAGCTCCTCACGAAATAAATTCAGTTTAGTCAGATTGGTCTGTATAACACTGTAGTCATTTGATACACGGTCATCCGAGCAGGATTAGCCTCTAGTATTCAAATACAGGATCAACAAGCTTTACCGACATAGTCAATGGATTCAACGATTTGGTTGCGTAATTTGAACTCGATTTTACATTCCATATCGACAGTGATTCCACCTTTAGACGGCGTTGGGATAGGTGCGCCCATGGCTATACTGGTGCCGATATTTGGTGTACCTATTGGGATTGGCATCGAGCGTACAATCGTATAGCTAAGTTTTTCATTGCTTTGTACAGGTGCTCCCATCACTTTGTAGCCCAATTGACTTAAGTTGAGCTCTTTACGAACTTGATCAGCTGGCTGTCCAATATCGTGTTGTAGGGATTGATTGAGTTGCTTTTGGCCTGTCGTGGCACAAGCAACTCAAAAGACAGCACCGACTAATCCTAGATGTTTCATATGATTTTATATCCTTATATTTTAAATTTTTTAATCGAATTTTTATGTTTTTAGACTGTAAAGGAAAGCAAATTTGCAGTCAATTTTTATCATTGCATTGAAATAGATACAAAAAAAAGCCACTTATAAAGTGGCTTTTTCGCTTCGCTAAAACTTAGCGCGCACGGTAAGTGATACGACCCTTAGTCAAATCATAAGGTGTCATTTCTACTTTAACACTGTCGCCAGTCAAAATACGGATATAGTGTTTACGCATTTTGCCAGAGATGTGAGCAATCACTTCATGACCGTTTTCTAAACGTACACGGAACATAGTATTAGGAAGCGTCTCGGTGACAACGCCTTCGAACTCGATGAGTTCCTCTTTATTGGCCATAGCCTACCTGAATGAATAAATTAGCAAGGCGCAAATTATAGTCAATTTTTTTTCAGAATACAAGCCGTAAAAGGCTTTGAACTGATCGACTGTCAGTAAAATAAGCGAACAATTTAGTTAAATATTTTCAACAAAAAATGTGCAGTAACTGTTGTCAGTTTGGTCAATCGCAGTTAATCTAAAATCAATCTTTTTAGGTATAAATGAAGTACATACAAGGAAGGTTCTGGAGTGGGTCAGCTAACTGATGCATCTGTTGTGTTGCGTTTAGGGTATCAAGCGATTCGTCGTGCCGGATTGCCAACAGAAGAAATTTTAACAAAAGCGGGTGTGGCATTAAATCAGGTTGAAACCAATGACCGTACCCCATTGAATGCGCAATTTGCGTTCTGGGTGGCTGCAGAAGAAGTCAGTAAAGATCCTGATATTGGTTTGCATCTGGGAGAGCATTTGCCTTTATATCGAGGGCAGGTGATTGAACACTTATTTATATCATCTGAGAATTTTGGTGAAGGTTTAAAGCGGGCTTTGGCGTATCAACGCTTAATCAGCGATGCCTTTCATGCGCAATTGGTGATAGAAGATGACCGCTGCTATTTGACCAATGGTCATCAGCCTTGGGCAGAAAATATCGTGAATCGTCATTTTTCTGAATGCGCGATGTCCGGTGTTTTGCGTTTCTTTAAGTTTATTACTGAAGGGCGTTTTCAGCCGATTTATATCGACTTTAACTTTAGTCAGGGCGCGCCAGATGATGAGTATTTCCGTGTTTATGAATGCCCTGTGAGCTTAGGGCAAAAAGAAACCCGATTGTATTTTGATCCGGCTATTTTAGAGTATCAATTGTGGCAGGCAGAACCTGAGTTATTACAATTGCATGAGCAGTTAGCGATTGAAAAACTTCAGGAGTTGGCGCGTTATGATTTGGTTGGTGAAGTTCGCCGTGCTATTGGTTCAACGCTTGAAAGTGGTGAAACCACACTCGAAACGGTCGCTGCACAGCTCAACATTACCCCACGTCGTTTACGGACTCAGTTGTCAGAAGCCAATACCAGTTTTCAGCAAATTTTGTCAGACTATCGCTGTCGTTTGGCTAAAAAATTATTGGCCAATACCAATGAAAGTGTGGAGCGCATTGTTTACTTAACGGGTTTTTCTGAGCCAAGTACGTTCTATCGCGCATTTAAACGCTGGACCAATGAAACGCCTGTGGAATACCGTAAGCGGAAGCAGCGTTAAGGTTGATCTTCGATAAAATCCTTCCCTAAACAGAATCCCCCCCTTTGAAAGGGGTACTTTCATTTTTAGAACCTAGCAATGGCGAAAATGACACTCATCCCTCTGTGAAAGGGAGGTTGGGAGGAATTTTTTATTCAGGCATATTTAACCAATGAGGTCCCAGCGGAACTTGAGGAAGTTCAAACTGTGCTGGATAGTCTGCATGGATAAAATACAGCCCATCGGGCGGTGCGGTGACACCAGCTGCTTTTCGGTCTTCAGCCGCAAAAATGTCGTCAATATGGTCAACGTCATACATACCTTGCCCAATTTCCAATAAACAGCCCATGATGTTACGCACCATGTGATGTAAAAAACCATCGGCCTGAATATCTAGGACTAAGTAACATCCGTGTTGGATCAAGCGACAATGGCTGACATGACGAACTGGCTGATTGGACTGACAGGCTGCGGCACGGAAGCTTTCGAAATTATGAGTGCCTTCAAATTTGGCCGCGGCACGTTGCATTTTCAGCACATCTAGCTTGGTATAAACATGGGTCACTTGCTTATGTAATAAAGCTGGACGCTGTGGATTATTATAAACCACATAGCGATAACGACGTGCTTGCGCTTTAAAGCGGGCATGGAAGTCCTGATCCATTTCCTTAATCCATTGGATGGAAATATCACGGGGTAATTGGCTATTGCTGCCCATTAACCATCCACGAATGGGACGAATCGCCTGAGTATCGAAATGTGCCACCATATTGGTTGCATGGACGCCGGCATCTGTTCGGCCAGCGCCGTGCAACATGATTGGCTCATTGGCCACTTTGCTGAGGACGGTTTCAATGGTTTCTTGCACGCTTGGTACGCCCGGTTGCTGAGTTTGCCAGCCCTTGTATTGCATGCCACAAAACTCAATCCCAATCGCAAAACGTTGCATAGTTACCTCAAATGACTTAATCGTTCCAATGCGCAGTCCAGTCTGCGGCACTGCCGTATTGTAAATACATTTTCAAACATTTGGCATAAAGATCTGCATGACCCAAACAATTGCTCAGTAATATTCCACTATCTTTGACCCAGTCACTGACAGCATAGCGCTGATCTATACCGCCATGAACAACCTGTGTACTTAAAATAATTTTGCAATTTTTTTGTTGTATAGCCTTCAATATATTGAGTAATTCAGCATCAACGGCAATGTTGCCTGTGCCAAAACCTTGCAGAATTAAAACGTCTGGAGTGTGTGTAAGTAGAGCCGCTAAATTTTGACTGTGTAGCTTGGTTGCAATCGGTTGCAACATCCAATTCAGGCAATTGAAATGAGCCGCTTTGTCTAAATCATTGGCTTGAACAATATATGGCGATGTAAGCGTTGAAAGTGGCTGTGTGGCTGGCAGCCCATCAAAGGCTTTCAGATCGGTTGTATGTACTTTTAGTGCGGATTGAGCATGCATCAGTTGATGATGAAAGGCCAAATAAACCCCAACACTCGATTGATGTACCGATTCCAATGCAAAATTTAAATTGTCGATGGCATCGGTAAATTCACGGGTGTTGTCACCAGCCACATTAAACAGCGGATATTGGCTGCCTGTAAGCACGATATGAGCAGACTGTGCCATAAAGTGTGCAAGTACTGCGCTGGCATAGCTAAGCGTGTCTGTGCCATGAATAATTACGAAATGCTGAAATTGTTGTAATTGTAAACTTTGAATTTGTTGGATCAGTGCCAGCCAGTCGGGTGCAGTACAAGCACTACTGTCACGAATGACAGGTGCAACAAAACATTCAATGTTTAGGTGTAGTGGCAGCACATGCTGTAATTTAGGTAAAAACGCATTCGCTGGCATGGGGCTTAACGGTTCACCGATACAACCGAAGGTACCACCCATATAAATAAGAGCAATTTTTTTCATCATAAAAAAAGCAGCCTTGAAAGACTGCTTTAGTTTAAATCGCTTTTGCTTAAGATGCGATTTGATTCAGTAACTGATCTGCTTGTTGACGTTGAGCTGAAGAAAACTCAGCTTCTTTTTCAGTCAAAATTTCACGTGCAGCGTCATAAGCACCCAGTTTGATGTATTGCGCTGCCAACTCAAGATTCAATTCAATTTCATTGACTTCAACCAGTTCGGGGAAAGATTGAACCAATGGATCGTTTTGGTCTGTAGCAGATGGGGTTGAAGGTGTGCCTAAACCGCTAATGTCAAAACTCACACCACTTGAAGAAGGTGCGGCAGGTTTCTCTTCAGGCGTAGACTCTAAGTTAAACTCTGTTGCAGGAGCGACAACGGCTTCTTCTGTTTTTGCTGTTTCAAAAGCACCTAAGTCAAAGTTTAAGGTTGGAGCTTCAACTTTGTTTTCTTCTACAACTGGTGTTTCTGTTGTAAATGAAAAATCTAAAGGCTCGATTTTTTCTTCTACAGTTTCTGTTTTAGTTTCAGCCGCAGCTTCAGTGCTTGGGGCAAAGTCCATTGCAAAATCAATTGGTTTGATTTCTTCAACGGCAGGAGATGGCTGAGCAATCTCTTCGGTTTTCAGTGTTGCTTCAAGTGCAGGTTCTGGTGAAATTGAAAGCGTGTCAAATTCAAGCGGCTGTATTTTTTCAGCAGGCGCACTTTCAACTGGGGTAGAAATGTCTGCTTTTGCAGGCGTTTCAGTGGTGAAATTAAAATCTAGTGGTTTAATTTCGGCTGCTTTGGGCTCAACAGGTGCAGCAGTTGAACTTTGCATTAAAGCATCAAAATCAGAGGTATTTTGGGCTTTTGAGGGAGCCTCTTCAGTGATCGGTGATACAAAGTTAATGGCATCATCTTTCACATTTTGAGAATTTTCAAACTCTACTTTTTTTGCTTCAGCTTGTTCTAAAATTTCATCGAGTTCAAGTGAACGAATATGGCTCAGCAATTGGCTGATGGCAAATTCGTCTTTTTGTAAAATGTGAATATCTAATAGATATAGATACAACTCATGTTGTGAGTTGTCACGTTTTAATGATTGATTAATTTGCGCTTCAGCAGAAAAGAAATTACGTTCCGCAATTAATTTTTCAATTTTACCACGAGCATCGGTCGTTAACGGCGTCATTGATTTTTTTTCAATGACACTGCTTTCAACCACTTGAGTTTTCTTCGGAGTCGCTTTGGCTGAAACACCCGATTTCTTGGTTTTAGTGGATGTTGGTTTGGCTTTATCTGATTCTTGACCTTTTTGGCGTTTGTTTAAAAAAACCAATACGATCACTAAGATCACTAATGGAATCACATAAATCAGCATGTTTTAACCCCTTGGAGATAGAGCGATATAAAGTTGCACTCATCCCTATAAAATCTTGATTAGTAACGTTTTAGTTTATTGGCTTCTTTTATCTGCTTGTTGAGCTTTCAACTGTTGTTGCAGTTGAGCAAGACGAGCATTTAATAATTGAATTCTGTGATCCTTTTGATTTAGCGCCAATTCTAATTCAGTTACGTTTCTCTGTAATTTAACGGTTTTTTCACGAGATGTCATAACTTTTAATGACAACTCTTTCGAAGTTTTATTCTTTTCTGCTGCGCTGTTGGCAGAAGATTGTGCCGAATCTTGCGCTTTCTCTGCCACCAGACTCATTTCAGCTTGATTCAAGCGGTATTTGGTTTTGCCTGACTGCTTCGAAGGCACTTTGGCAAGTTCTGCAGCAGAGACTTTTACAGGCTGTTTTGCTTGCTGCATACCATGCAGATTTAAGGCAGCACCACGGCGCAGACGGTTTACATCGCCTTGAATGAATGCATGTTCGTTGCTGTTTTTAATTTGTTGCATGACTTCAGAAACAGGGCGGTTTTGTTCTGTCGCGATACGTGAGGCAATCCCCCAAAGGCTTTCATTTGAGCGAACCACATATTTTGCCGCTGGTGTTGCTGTCGATGAAGCCGCGGTACTTGTTGGTTTTGGTGTAGATGCTTTTTGAGCTGTCGTTGTTGGATTTTCACGTTTTTGTGCTGCCTGCTCCGCAGCAAATTTTTGTGCCAATGGGTCTTTAGATCTTGCAGTTGATGCTGTTGCAGTTTGTGTGGCTTGCATTTCTGAACTGACAGAGCCGGTCGAATTGGTTTTTGTAACTTGCGAAATTGATGTTTCAGAACCAGATGAAGTATTTGCGCTATTTTGCTCCGCAGGTGCAACGCTATAATTTTGTACATGCGTGACAGGTTCAATCGCAACAGGCGTTGAAGTTGCTAATTGTGCTAATTTTGGCGGTGCTTTGGTACTGAGTAATAGGGGGTGTTCTGCAGCTACGGGTGCTTTTGCGGTATACAGTGTGCTGACAGGTAAATTTAAGGCAATATCTTTTTCATTTACAATAACGACAGGTGCTAAAGCACGCTCATTGGCACGTGTTTGATTCGCATTCGACGGCGCTGGATTGCGTTTTAATGGTGTGCGAATTTGTTGCAGGCGTGAAGCATTACCTTCTTTAATATTGACAATAAAATTAAGCTCAGCATCGGTCACTGGACGCGAAGAGGTAATGGTAATTACCCCATTGCCTGCACCATCACGACGTGTAAAGAAGTTTAAATGTCCCGGTGGTTGATGCCCTGTACCCATACTTAACAAATCCTCTGCCGTGGCTAAACTTGCATTGAGCGGCACAGATGTATTTGAGTGGCGAAAATGAATCTCAGCGTACAGCAATTCCCCGGGTGCTGACTGGACTTGTACAGGATCAATGCTGATCGCTTGAATGTTTTGAGATGCAATAACGGCTAAAATGGCGATCTTTAATTTGTTATATACGGTCATCTTAATCTTTAGCTCGAATATATGTCGCATGGCGAAAATTATAGATTAGCGAGTTGTCGAAGAATTGTAAAATATTTACACGACAGTTACATAAAAAAGCCGATCAATTGTGATCGGCTTCTTGTTCAGAGACTTAAAAATGCTTAAGCATTTTTATAATCAATGAGAATTCTTAGCATACGACGTAAAGGTTCAGCAGCACCCCAAAGCAATTGGTCACCCACAGTGAATGCACCTAGGTATTCTTTACCCATGTTGAGCTTACGTAGACGACCAACTGGAACAGACAAGGTGCCAGTTACAGCAACAGGAGTCAGATCAGTCATTGACGCTTCACGCGTATTTGGAACCACTTTAGACCAATCGTTGGCACTTGCGATAATATCTTCGATTTCATCCAGTGGAACATCTTTACGAAGTTTTAAAGTCAATGCTTGAGAGTGACAACGCATTGCACCGATACGGACACAGTGGCCATCGATTGGAACGATTTGCTGGTTGCCTAAGATCTTGTTGGTTTCAACTTGCCCTTTCCATTCTTCTTTCGACTGACCGCTTTCAAGCTGTTTGTCGATATAAGGAATGAGAGAACCCGCTAAAGGCACACCGAAGTTTGCAGATGGGAAACCTTCGCCACGTTGTAACTGTGCAATTTTAGAATCGATATCTAAAATTGGTGAACGTGGGTCATCCAGCAAGTCTTTGGTGTTGTTATACAAGTAGCCCATACCTGAAATCAGTTCACGCATGTTTTGCGCGCCTGCACCAGAAGCCGCTTGATATGTCATTGAGGTTGCCCATTCCACTAAATTATTTTGGAATAGACCGCCTAAACCCATCAGCATAAGTGAAACGGTACAGTTACCACCCACGAATGTTTTTGTACCTTTCACTAAGCCGTCTTTGATTACGTTCATGTTTACTGGGTCAAGTACGATGATCGCTTCATCATCCATACGTAAAGTCGATGCAGCATCGATCCAGTAACCATTCCAATTTTCAGCTTTAAGCTTAGGGAAAACTTCAGTCGTATAATCGCCACCTTGGCAGGTGATAATGACATCCATTTGCTTCAGACTATCAATGTCCGTTGCATCCATAAGTGCTGGGGCAGTCTTACCACCAAACGCAGGGGCTTCACCACCTGCATTACTGGTAGAAAAGTAAAACGGTTCGAAATGAGCGAAATCGTTTTCTTCAACCATACGTTGCATAAGGACGGAACCAACCATCCCGCGCCAACCGACCAGACCTACTTTCATGTCACTTTGCCTCGGTGCGTTAAAAAAATAAAAAGGGGGTTCGAGTGTACCAAAAGGGCGCATAACTGCAAGCGCTACATAATGAAAACACCAATAATATTGTGCAATATATCTTGTTTATGTTACATGCAAAACTGATATAAATTTATGAATCAATAAAAAATAAAGAATATAAGGGAGGCGTAATGATTTGGATTGAAATACTGGCGGGCTTCGTCATTTGGTTGACATTTTGGTCACTCATACCACGAGATGAATGGTGGTTTCGTGGTGCAGATTTTCCGCGTCTGCAAATCTTGGCTTTGGGCATATTTGCCTTCATAGGCTTAATTTTATGGAATGCTGAATGGGACTTGGCGCGTGAAATCATTTTAATTGGGTTGATTGCTGCCTTGGCATATCAATTAAAAATGGTTTTGCCTTATACCTTTATTTGGAAAAAACAAGTCAAAAAAGTTCGTTCAGACCAGTTAGATAAACAGAAACAAATTTCAATTATTGTCTCAAATGTACTTACGCCGAATACTCAATATCACTTATTATTGGCACAAATACAAAAGCATCAACCTGACTTAGTACTCACGCTAGAAACAGATCAAACTTGGCAAAATGAATTGGCAGTGATTGAAGCTGATTATCCTTATCGCGTACCCGTACCTTTGGATAATTTGTATGGGATGCATTTGTATAGCAAGTTAGAACTTAGTGAAACTGAAGTCAAATTTATTCTCAGTGATGAAATTCCTTCGATCCATACCCGAGTCACCTTAGCATCAGGAAATCAGGTTCAACTGTATTGTTTACATCCCAAACCGCCAAGTCCAACAGAAGCCAAAGATTCAACTTTACGCGATGCAGAATTGCTGATTGTGGGCGATCAGATTAAAGATTTAGATGAAAGTTGCATCGTTATGGGGGACCTGAATGATGTGGCATGGTCACGTACTACACGACTCTTTCAACGAATCAGTGGGCTTTTAGACCCACGTGTTGGACGGCATTTCGTAAATACCTTTCATGCCAATTATCCACTGCTGCGTTGGTCGCTCGACCATATTTTTCATAGTACAGATTTTGCCTTGGTACATATGGAACGCTTGCCCAATATCGGTTCAGACCATTTTCCTGTCTATGTAGTGCTGCAAACAGGCAGGGTATTTGAGCAAATCCAAGAAGAATTAGAGCAAACAGATGAAGATGAACAAGAAGCGCAAGAGGCAATTCAGGAGGGTATAGAAAAAGCTGAGAAAGAGGAGAAGATTGTGACCGATGAAATCGCCCGTGATTATAAGGATGGTACGAAGGCACTTTGATTTTGTTTGATTTAAGAGAAAAGTGTAAGAAATAGCTTACACAGCTTTCGGCTTCTGACGAATGGTCAGGTCAAGTGTATTGACTTATTCTTTGTTCATCGGCACATGGAACTGGGAACGGAACATCCCACTAAGGAAGACGAAGCCGATGGAAGCATCACGGAACGGATGCAGGAAAGGAAAGCCAATAAAAAATAAAAAGAATACTTGTGAAAGCACAACCTCATAGACCCGAGTTTTGCAGGATGCAGAACTCGGGTTTTGCTTTTGTGATATAGAATTTTTTGCTTTTCTTTTGATCAATTTCTTTATACAGTGTGCCAAGAAAAAAACGATGAATTTCCAATAAAAATATAGGTATGAGACGTTCTATGCTGTACGAATGGCACCAAAAAATATTGCAGATTACACACTTATCCACCGATGCACTTTCCATTTACCTTGGCTTAATACTGTTCTTTTTTGTGGCCTTTTGCCATCACCGCCAATTGAAATCACCTTATGCGATTTGGACTGTTGTGGTCGTCGCAGTGGGATTGGAATTGTTTAATGCACGCCATGATATTTTAGATAGAGGCTTTTGGCGTATAGGGCAAAGTTTGAAACATATTCTAAATGTCATGTTGTTGCCGCTAATTCTTTGGTTGATGGCCCGATACCGTGTATGGAAGGGTTGAATCACCATTGAGTCATTCATAATAACCATTGAGTAGTTCATAATAAAAAAGGATATTGTGCATTTCACAATATCCTTTCTAGATGCTGATCTAGTTGCTGAATTAAAAAGATTTCCAGAGCGTTATCCTGTACAGCAAAGATCTATGGCGTGTAGTCAATCAAGCTGAATGCTGAGAGACCACTTGCGTATACAACTCCAAAGTCTGATCACACATCTCTTTTAAACTAAACATGCTGATAGGCTGCACGTGTTGTGGTTGGTCTAAATGCAACTTTAAGGTGTCGAGTAATTGTGTTTCATCATCGACAGTGACTAAACCTTGCGGATAGACATTCGATAAAATTTCAGCTACGCCACCACGGTTCCAACCGATTACAGGTGTACCTACAGACAGTGCTTCAAGTACTGTCCGTCCAAAGGTTTCCGCTTGGCTCGACAAAGACAAAACCAAATCGCTAAAAGCTAACCATTCACGGATATCTGAACGATGACCGACAAAAGTAATCCGATCACTCAGCCCTTTAGCCGCAATACTGTCTTGCATTTCTTGTAAATAAGCCGCTTTTTTCGGATCTGCACCACCGACCACCACCGCATGTACGTCGGGATACTGTGTTTGTAGCTGTTCCATTAAATGGATCAGGGTTTCATGACCTTTCAAACGGGTGATACGGCCTGGTAAGCAAATCAGACGCTTATTTTCTAGTTCAGGGAAATCTTTTAGGGTTTGATTGAGCCACTGTGCTGAGGGTTGATAACCATGTGGAAAAGCAGCGGGGTCAATGCCACGATAAATACGCACAATGTCCTTGGTAGGACAGTTTTTGTAGTTGTCCGTGATGTATTTGACAACACTATCCGAGACCGCAATGACTTTTTCAGCCTGCGTCATGATTTGACTATAGCGATTAATCGAATAAAAACCATGTACAGTTGAAATCAGGTGAGGTCGCTTGTTTGCAGGAATCCCTTTGAGGGCAAAATGCGTGAGCCACGCAGGGACACGTGAGCGCACATGCACGATGTCTGGTTGATGCTGCTCAATCAGTTTACGTAGAGGACGAATTTGCCATAAGCTTGATAAGGCTTTTTTATGGATTGCGAGCGTGAGATGAGTTGAGCCTTCGGCTTCCAATTGAGTCACCATACGGCCACCATTTGAAACCACTAAGGACTCATGACCGGCGGTCACTAAAGCACGAGCTATTTCTAAGGTTCCTCGCTCGACACCACCACTGTTCAATTCAGGTAAAAGCTGCATCACTTTCATAGCATTTCTCTTTTTTATGTGCTGAGTTGAACTCAATAGATTTTGTCATAGCCTTGTGGGCGGGTTTTAAAGCGGCGATGGAACCACATGTATTGTGTCGGTGCGATTCGCAGCTGATTTTCAATAATTTTATTGGTTCGAATAGCATCCGAAACTTCATCGTCACTCGGAAAATTGTCCAAAGCAGGTTCAATCAATACATGATATTGAGGGTTGCTGATGTCGCCGTCTCGATAAAAATACAACGGGATCGCCTCGGCTTTAGCAATTTTTAATAAGCGACGATGTGCAGTAACAGTGGCTGCTGGAGTACCAAAAAATGGTGCCATGACCCCTTGTTTTAAACCAAAGTCTTGATCGGGACTGTACCAAATGGCATGGCCATTTTTCAGATTGCGAATCAAGCCACGCATATCATCATGATCGATTTGGTTGGCATAGATGGTGGCACGGCAACGCACAATCAACATATCCAACAGCGGATTATTTTGCGGACGATAAACCACATCCGGTTCAAAGAACTGTGCGCATAAATAGCCACCTGCATCGAGCAGGGTAGAATGTGTGCCGAGGAGCAAAATACCTTTGCCTTCAGCTTGTGCATTTTGAATATGTTCTAAGCCTTCAATTTGCACCCGATTTTTGAACCACTGCGGGCTGTACCATGCATTTAAGGTTTCAAAAATGCCAATCATTTGGTCGATAAAAACCTGTCGTGCATTGGCCTCAACTTGTTCTGCCGTCCATTCAGGAAAGCAAACTTCCATGTTGCGAATCGTGGTTTTACGACGTGACTTAAGATTGTTAAATGCAACAGAACCGAGGAGTTGCCCAAGTCGATACTGAACTGCCCATGGAAGAATCGCCAAAATCATAAGAAATACAATCCCTATCCATATTCCCCAATACTGAGGAAGTAAGAAAGACCATTGGAATTTTCCGGGTTGATATGTTGGCTTTTGACTCATAGGGCTAAATCAAAGATTAAAAAATAGGGTTCAGTTTAGCATGAAGCTGAATTGAAAGAGAAAGTTCAACCTCATGCTGCGCTAGACTTAACCTTTGACTAAACCGCCATCGACAATCAAATTCTGCCCTGTGACCGCACGTGAGTATGGGGATAAGAACATCATGATGGCCGCAGCAAATTCTTCAGGCGTGGTCACTGTGCGTAAAGGTGTTGATGCCGCGATTAAATCAAACACGGCATCGGGCGTCGCTTTACTGGCATCGGTGCTTTGTAATAAGCCACCTGAAAGCATATTGACGTTAATCCCAAACTCACCCAGCTCATGCGCCGCTGTGCGAGTGAAGGCCAAAAGTGCCGCTTTTGCTGCAGTGTAGTCGTGGTAAGGCACGACAGGGTTTTGTACCAAGTTGGTGCCAATATTGACAATGCGACCAAAACCCTGTGCTTTCATCTTGGGAAGCGCCGCTTGCGTGGTGTTGAGTGCAGCGACGACTGCGCCATCAAACTGTTGCTGTAAGTGCTGTGCAGTCAGTTCTTCCATTTTAGGACGGGCATCGCCATTAAATTGAAAATGGATGAGGGCATTATTCACGACAGAGGTGATTGCGGTACCAAAATGTACTTCCGCCGCCGCAAAAAGCTGTTCTACTTGAGCTTTATCGGTGACATCTGCTTGATAGGCAAACACTTGCTGAGGAAATGCGGTCGCCAACTGTTTTGCTGCAGTTTGACTGGATAGATAGTTCACGACCACGCGTGCGCCTTCAGCAATTAACGTTTGGCTAATTGCCAAACCGAGGCCACGTGCGCCCCCTGTAACCAAGACAATTTGATCTGAAATTTGCATGCTCGTGACTCAATCTTATGTTGAACGTCACCATAGCAAGCTTTTCACATTAGCGGAATCGTCTTTACAAACGCTGTATGCTCCAATTTAAAACAGCGTCATTTAGGTTAGCCATCCAGTCGAGTCATATGACATAAAAAAAGCCGTATCGAAATACGGCTTTTTCTGTATGGAATCTTTGTGGACTTAGCCTTTAGCAAGTGTTTCTAGCTCATCTAGACGTTCCATTTTTTCCAGCATTTCGTCATCAATTTCAGCTAGACGCTGTGATGCTTTGGTCGCAGCATTAGCGTCAGTCATAAACCAAGAACCGTCAGCTAATTTTTCAGACAATTCAGCTTGCTCTTGTTCCAATGCTTCAATTTCAGTCGGCAGTTGTTCTAGGGCACGTTGGTCTTTATAGCTGAGCTTGACTTTTTTAGGCACCGCAGCGGCAGCCGCTGCTTCGGCTTTAGCCATGGCTTTTTTCACATCGCTTTTTTGATCCACGACAGTTTGGTCAGGACGCTGTTCCAAATAGTCTTGGTAACCGCCGATGTATTCATCGATTTTACCTTTACCATCAAATACCCAAGTCGACGTCACCACGTTGTCCATAAAGGCACGGTCATGCGAAATCAGTAACAGTGTGCCTTTGTAAGCGCTGAGCATTTCTTCCAACAGTTCAAGAGTTACCATATCCAAGTCGTTGGTCGGTTCGTCCATCACGATAAGGTTCGATGGTTTCAGTAGCAGTTTCGCCAACAGAATACGGTTACGCTCACCCCCAGACAGTGCTTTAACTGGTGTACGTGCGCGTTCTGGAGAGAATAAAAAGTCTTGTAAATAACTGTAGATGTGACGACGGCTACCGTTTACATCGACATGGTCTGAGCCTTCAGAAACGTTATCTTTCACTGATTTTTCAAGATCAAGTGCATTTCGAAGCTGATCAAAGTAAGCAACTTCAAGCTGTGTACCTGTTTTTACTGTACCAGTATGTTCTTGCTCACCCAAAATAGCTTTGATAAGAGTGGTTTTACCCACACCGTTGTCACCGACTAAGCCGATACGGTCACCACGTAATACCAGTGCCGAGAAATCTTTGATGATTGGCGCGCTGTTGCCAAATTGCACAGCTAAGTTTTCAATTTCAAAGACCACTTTACCTGAGCGCTGCGCATCTTGCGTTGCCATGCTCACTTTGCCTTGTTGTGAACGGCGCGCTTTAGACTCTTCACGCAATGCTTTTAAGGCACGAACACGACCTTCGTTACGGGTACGACGCGCTTTAATGCCCTGACGAATCCATACTTCTTCTTCAGCGAGTTTTTTATCGAATAGCGCATTTTGCTTTTCTTCCGCTTCCATTTGCTGAGCTTTGAGTTCGAGGTAACGTGAATAGTTACCTTCATAGCTACGCAAAATGCCGCGGTCAAGTTCCACAATACGGGTTGCGATGCTGTCGACAAATGAACGGTCATGCGAAATAAACAACAGGGTTAAGTTGTTTTGATCAAGCAGGAATTTTTCGAGCCATTCAATACTTTCAACGTCCAAATGGTTGGTCGGTTCGTCGAGTAGTAATACGTCGGGCTGCGTCAAGAGAGCACGTGCCAATAAAACACGACGCTTACGACCACCAGACAAATCTGCAAGGTCAGCTTCTGGGTCTAGGCCCATTTTACTGAGGATGGCATTCACTTTAGTTTCAAGTGACCAGCCATCCATTTGATCCATCTGATGTTGTAGGTTACCCATGCGCTCACAGGCGTCCATATCACCGAGTACGCAGGCTTCGCTGGCTTCATGATAAGCACGCAGTACAGTAGCGGCTTCACCTGCACCATCGGCAACAATATCAGCAACTTTGCCCGAATCCATGGGCACATCTTGAGCAAGCATTGAAATCGTAATGCCATTTTGCAATGAAACTTCACCCCCGTCTGGCAATAAAGTTCCCTCAATCAGTTTAAGTAAAGTAGACTTACCTTCACCATTACGACCGATTAGACACACTCGCTCGCCACGTTCTAAACTGAAGTTCGCGCCGTCGAGTAGGGAAGGTCCGCCAAATGCAAGCTGGACGTCCCTTAAAGTAATATAGGCCATAATGTTTCCTGAAATCTTATATGAGGAGTGTAAATTGACTACACAACAAAATCTTGATGAACAGGCGTCATTTTCCGCACCCATTGAAGATTTGCAAGTCCGAATTGCATTTTTAGATGATTTAGTTGACCAACTGAATGATCAAGTTGCGCGTCAAAACGCCGAAATCGCTGATTTAAAGAAACAAATGCAGATGTTGTATCGTCGTATTGAATCGGCAGATTTATCTGAAGGCATCGCGGCATTTGACCCGATGACCAACCGCCCACCGCATTATTAATGTCACTATTGAATGACAGGCAGATGACGAATCAGCGCCAAAGCTGTGGATTGGTGTAAATTTATTTGACCTTTTGCAGCGTGACAGGTCTAATGCACCGCATCTGCTGATCGAAACCCATTATTTCATCTCATGAGTCAAAAAGTTGTCCTGCTAGATTTGGAAAATAACCCGCCCACAGCAAATCTATTGCGCAATATCATTGAACATTACAGTACTTTGTATGTGTTTAGCTGCAGCGGAAAATTTGAATATGCACTTGAAGATTTGACTGAAATTGCAGGGTGGATCGCGAGTGGTCAATTGGTGGTTTTGGATATTCCAGAAACACCGCAAAAAGAATTTGAATATGCGGTGATTGTGGGGCAACTGATGGCCTTGATGGATCCAGATGCGCATATTGAAGTCATTTCAGCAATGCCTGATATTGAATTACTGATGGAACAATTGGATGGCTCTGGACTCAGTGCACATCTCATTCAAATTCAGTCAGAACAAGAAGTTTCACATAAAGTGAAGTATAAAATTCCTGACCTAGAAACCATTCGGAATAAACCTGATTTATTACTGATTAAACACTATTGTGATGGTCTGGAAAAACTCAGTGGCAAACCCAACAGTTTGGATAAACTGAAAAACTCATTGATGAATATTTTGCAAGTCTCTAGCGAAAAAGCTCAGCATTTGGTCGGTATGTTGATCAATCTAAAAATCGTCAAACGCTTTGATGAGCAAATTTCGATTCGAAAAAAAGTACTCAAACAATGGGTACAGCTAGATTTAAATGCGACTGCTGAAACAGCATTGCCGATAAAAACAGACCTGAATGCATTTAGTGCTTCACTCGAAGATCAAACCTCAAATACTGATGATACGGCATCGATGATTCAGGCTGCACAGCAAGGCTTGTTTAAAAATTTCAATAAAATTGACCCTGTGCAAATGGAAGTGATCCGAAAATTGCATGAATTAAAGTCAGATAAACCAAAAGATATCTACGCCTTACGTGATTTATTGGAGCAAATGTTCCCACAATCTGACGTTCGATTATTACTTAAAGAGTTGATCGAAAAAGGATATATCTATTGGAATGGTCACGAAGTGCTATATAGCCACGAGATGTTCCTGAATTAATTTTATCGAGTGAACTTGCGTTTTATATTGCGCTTATGCAACTCTAATAAAGGAATATAAAGGTTGTGCTATGGAAAATACTGGAATCTGGGTTACCGTTTTTATTGTGGTCTTTGTACTTGGGTCGATTTTTGGACTTCGAGTAAATCCTAGAGAAAAAGCCTTGGGCATTATGCGTGAGAAGGCGCGTAAGATGGGGCTGCACCCACGTTTAGTGGCTGCACCTGCTTGGACCAAGATTCCAATGGCTTCTGAAAAACGTGCCAGTATGGTGGCGTATTACAGTGTGCTGATTCCAGATGCGCGTTTGCCTTTAATGCGTGCTTTAGTGGTCGATGAAAAACTTGAACTGGTGCATGGTGATGACAAGTTCAAGGATTTAGCCATTACATTAAAGGGCATTTATGCTATTGATATGCAGGCAAACTGTGTAGGAATCTATTGGAACGAAGAATCTGACTTAAGAGCCACACAGCTTGAAGATATGAAAGCATTTTTACATTCATTGGCTGAACTTTAAATTTTAAAAAACCTATTAAACAGGAATGATGGTTAACTATGGCGAACGCTCCTCGGTCCACATCTAAAAGTACCACAGCAAAATCTGCCGATGCTGGGAAAAAGCGTGCGTTAGTGATTGTGGAATCGCCTGCAAAAGCGAAAACAATCAATAAATATTTGGGCTCTGATTACATCGTGAAATCATCGGTGGGTCATGTCCGTGATTTACCTACAGGCGGCTCGAGTAAAACAGCAGAGAAAAAGCCAGTAACTCGTGCAAAATTAACTGAAGCTGAAAAAGCCAAAAAAGCACAAAAAGCTTTGGTTAATCGTATGGGTGTAGACCCTGAAAATGACTGGAAGGCACAGTACGAAGTCCTACCGGGTAAAGAACATGTTGTTGCGGAACTGAAAAAGCTTGCATCGCAAGTTGACGAGGTCTATCTCGCAACGGATATGGATAGGGAAGGAGAAGCAATTGCTTGGCATTTAAAAGAAGTGATTGGCGGTGACGACTCACGTTATCAACGTGTGGTGTTCAACGAAATTACCAAAAATGCCATCCAAGAAGCGTTTAAACATCCTTCTCGCCTCGATACAGATAAAGTCAATGCTCAACAAGCCCGTCGTTTCCTCGACCGTATTGTGGGCTTTATGATCTCGCCACTCTTATGGGAAAAAATCGCCCGTGGTTTATCGGCAGGTCGTGTGCAATCTGTGGCTGTTAAACTTGTGGTTGAGCGTGAACGTGAAATTCGTGCCTTCGTTCCAGAAGAGTTTTGGCAAGTTTTTGCAGATACCAAGTCGAAGAAAGACGATATCCGCTTAGAAGCGGTGAAGCAAAATGGCAAGACTTTAAAACTGCACAACAAAGCTGAAACGGATGCTTTACTGAACCTGATTAAAGATGCCGACTACACAGTTTCAGCTCGTGAAGATAAACCCACCAAGGTTAATCCAAGTGCGCCATACATCACGTCTACACTGCAACAAGCAGCGAGTACACGTTTAGGTTTTTCTGTGAAGAAAACCATGATGTTGGCACAGCGCTTATATGAAGCGGGCTTTATTACTTACATGCGTACAGACTCAACATTCTTGAGTGATGACGCTGTAAATATGGTTCGTGGTCATATTGAAACTGAGTTTGGACAAAAATATTTACCGGCTAAACCAAATCGCTACGGCAATAAAGCTGGTGCGCAAGAAGCCCATGAAGCGATTCGTCCATCAAATGTAGCGCTAAAAGGCGATAGTTTGGTGGGTGTAGAGCGTGATGCGCAGCGTCTTTATGACCTGATCTGGCGTCAGTTCGTTGCATGTCAAATGACCCCTGCAGAATATTTATCATCAACGATTTTAGTCAATGCCAATGGTGTTGAACTCAAAGCCAAAGGCCGTACACTGGTCTTTGATGGTTTCACTAAAGTACGTGGTCAAAACAAATCGGATGATGATGTACTGCTACCTGCTGTAAAAGTTGGGGAAGTACTCAAGCTTGAAAAATTAGATCCATCTCAACACTTTACTAAACCACCTGCGCGCTTCACTGAAGCATCATTGGTCAAAGAGCTTGAGAAAAAAGGGATTGGTCGTCCATCGACGTATGCTGCGATTATCTCAACCATTCAAGACCGTGGTTATGTGAAGCTCGATAACCGTCGTTTGTTCGCCGAGAAAATGGGTGAAATCGTGACAGACCGTCTCGATGAAAACTTTAATAACTTGATGAACTATGCATTTACTGCAGACCTTGAAGGCCAGCTGGATAAAGTCGCCGATGGTGATCGTAACTGGAAAGAGTTACTCAATAGCTTCTACGGTGATTTTAAAACACGCTTAACCACAGCTCAGGGTGAAAATGGCATGCGCCGTAATTTACCTGTAGAAGTGGATGCGGTGCACTGTAAAGAATGTGACCGTCCGATGCAGATTCGTACAGGGACTACAGGCGTGTTCTTGGGTTGTTCAGGTTATAACTTACCGCCAAAAGAGCGTTGTAAGGGAACTTTAAACCTGACACCTGTAGAATCATTGGCTGCATTGTCTGACGATGACTCGGCAGAAACAGCAGATTTAATGTCGAAAAAACGTTGTCCAATCTGTGAAACAGCCATGGACAGCTATGTGATTGATGGCGGTCGTAAGTTACATATCTGTGGTAATAACCCAGATTGTGCTGGTTTTGAGCTTGAAGAAGGTGAGTTCAAAATCAAAGGTTATGATGGTCCAACCATTCCGTGCGACAAATGTGATGGCGAAATGCAATTGAAGACAGGCCGTTTCGGTCCTTACTTTGCATGTAATAGCTGTGACAATACACGTAAAGTGTTGAAGAGCGGTCAGCCTGCACCTCCACGTGTAGATCCGATTAAAATGGAGCACTTACGTTCAACCAAACATGATGACTTCTTTGTCCTTCGTGATGGCGCAGCAGGTTTATTCTTAGCTGCAAGTAAGTTCCCGAAAGTTCGTGAAACTCGTGCACCGAAAGTGGCTGAACTACGTTCTGTCGCAGATCAGTTGGATGCGAAATATCAGTTCATCTTACAAGCACCAGATGTCGATCCTGAAGGAAACCCAACATTAGTAAAATTCAGCCGTAAAAACCAAGCGCAATATATTGGTTCTGAAAATGCTGAAGGCAAACAAACCAAATGGTCTTTGGTGTACCAAGACGGTAAGTGGGTTGAGGCTTAAGCTTTAAAACCAATAAAGTGCTGACTTCGGTCGGCATTTTTTATGTCTTTTGATCAGGCATATTTGATGATAGGCAATCTATTGAGCTTTTAAATTGTCCAAGACATTTTAAGAATGTTCTGTTTTAATTCTGAAAATAAACGCTAAAAATTAATTGAGATCTTGGGGAATGTGGAAAAAAATTCGGGTACTGTGCTTATTGCTGATTTTATTGGTTGTCGCAGTCAATGCCTATAAAGACAAAAATCAAGACTGGAGTAAACCGATCTTTGTATTGTTACATCCAATTAATGCTGATAGTCGAGAGAGCACACAAGCTTATATACAGCAGCTCTCTGTCAATGATTTAAACGATGTTCAGCAATATTTACAAGCGACGGCACAGAAATACCGAGGGCAACCGACTTATGTATATTTTAAGTTAGGTCGCGAGCTGAAAGTTTTACCTCCCAAAGTACCCAATGATGCTAGCATTTTGGACGTTATCTTATGGAGTTTGAAATTCCGCTACTATGCTTGGCAGCAGCATGAAAATGTAGATGGTGTTTCGAGTGTGACGCTATTTTTAAATTATTACGATCCGACTCAAACCAAAGAACTTAAACATTCCACAGCCTTGGAAAATGGTCGAATTGGATCGGTGAATTTATTTGCATCGAATAAACAGACAGCGCAGAATAAAATCGTTTTAGCCCATGAGTTATTACACGCTTTTGGTGCAACTGATAAGTATGATTTGGCTACAGGTCAGCCGATTTTTCCTGTCGGTTATGCAGAACCCCAGCGGCAGCCTTTGTTTCCACAAAGTAAAGCTGAATTAATGGCGGGGCATATTCCTACCTCACAGACGCAAAGTAAAATGCCTGAAGATTTAGCTGATACTGTGGTGAATGACATCACAGCGATTGAAGTGGGATGGAAAAAATAATGTGGATAAAGCGTATTTTATCCACAGCTTCAAGTGGCAGTGTGGATAAGATTTGGACTTTTCTTTCATTTTTCTTCATCATGAAGTTGCATAATCCATTGAATAACGAATAACTTGAGAAAAAACATGAGAACAGTAGGCAACGATTTAATTCGCAGTCAGCTCCATGAAAACCGTAAGTGGTATCTCGGTTTAGGTGCTTTATTGGTGGTCTTCGGATTGGTCCTTTTGGCAGCTTTGCCATTCGCGACAATCACTGTCATTTATATTTTTGGTGTGCTGATGATGTTAGGTGGTGTAATCCATTTCATCGCGGCATTTAAAATTTTTGAAGGCGGCTACCGCTGGTTCTGGGCACTATTTGGTGTGTTGTATTTGGTCGCAGGCTATTATGCATTTACAACGCCTGTTAAAACGGCCATTGTCCTAACCAATTTATTGGCGATTATTTTGATCATTGCAGGGGTCATTCGTATCTTTAATGCTGTGCTATTTCGAGCATTTCAAGGTTGGGGATGGACACTATTTTCAGGCATTCTAACTTTGGTGACAGGTGTTATTATTTTGATGTCGCCTGATGCGCCATTTTGGGTATTAGGATTATTCTTGGCGGTTGATATTTTATTCCAAGGTGTCAACTACCTTACTTTGGCTTCTTATATTCGACGTGAAGTGCCGAAAAGCTCGGCAGAGCAGTAAGCTGCTTGCGGATCCAATAAATAAAAAAAGAGTGCTGAGGCACTCTTTTTTTATTCAGTTTTAATGTGTACAACCCGTTAAGGTTTCACGCTATAGCGGCTACTAATGGCGATACGATTCCATGTGTTAATGACAATCGCAAGCCATTCAATCGCACTGATTTGATCATCCGTTAAAAATGGTAGAGCATCTTCATAGACGGCATCGGGAACTTGGCCTTCAGCAATTAACGTGATCGCTTCGATCAAGCTCAAAGCTGCACGTTCTTTTTCATCGTAGTACGCAGTTTCACGCCATGCATTGAGTAGGCTAATACGTTCAATGCTTTCACCTGTTTTAAGTGCATCTTGCGCATGCATGCGAATACAGAACGCACATTCGTTGATTTGGGATGCACGTAATTTGAGTAAATGAGCTAATCCTTCACTTAGGCCAGCTTCATTTATTTTTTTCATTGCCAGTGCATCAAGTTCTGCGACTTTTTTATATAGCTCAGGTGCAGACTGACCTAGATTGATTCGTGACATTTCGAGCCTTTCTGATGTTTTTAGATATACCTGCTATTTTAAAACCGTTATGGTTGAGGACAAGTTTTATTTTGAGCATTTAGATGACCACTTTTGTTCTTGCGCCCGATTCATTTAAAGAAAGTATGAGTGCTCAACAAGCCTGTGACGCGATGCGGCGTGCAATTTTAAAACTCATACCTGATGCAAATGTCATCGCTGTGCCAATGGCAGATGGTGGTGAGGGAACTGTAGATGCGTTACTCAGTGCTTGCGACGGCCAAAAATTGACGATAGCGCTTACAGGTCCTTTGCCCAATCAAGCTGTGACGACGTATTTCGGTTTGATCGACGGTGGAAAAACTGCGGTGATTGAAATGGCAAAAGCCAATGGAATTCATCTTGTCGATATTGCTCAGCGAAATCCTTTACTGACGTCAACTTATGGTACGGGCGAAATGATCAAGGCTGCTCTAGACTTCGGAGTAAGTAAAATTATCATTGGCTTGGGCGGGAGTGTGACCAATGATGGCGGTGCAGGTATGGCGCAGGCCTTGGGGGCGCAATTTTTAGATGAAAATGGCTTCGAAATAGCAGTTTGTGGTGGTTATCTGGATCAAATTAACAGTCTTGATTTGACGCAGCTCGACTCACGTTTAGCGCATACAGAAATTATCATTGCCAGCGACGTCATTAATCCACTATGTGGTGAAAATGGTGCATCCCATATCTTTAGCCCGCAAAAAGGTGCAACGCAGGAGATGGTGCGTCAGTTAGATCAGAACCTCAGTCATTATGCCGATGTGGTTGAAGCGACATTGGATTGTGCTTTACGTGCTGTCGCAGGTGCAGGCGCTGCAGGTGGATTAGGTTTTGGGTTGATGGCTTTTGCAGGTGCATCGATGCAATCAGGTGTGGAATTGGTCATTGAACAATGTCAGTTGAATGAAAAAATAGCACAGGCAGATTATGTGCTGACAGGTGAAGGGAAAATTGATCATCAAACTAAGTTCGGTAAAACGCCATTTGGTGTGGCGCAAGTTGCAAAAAAGTTTAATAAACCTGTGATCGCCTTTACTGGTCTAGTGGGTGAGGGGATAGCAGAACTCTATGATTTAGGTTTTACACAGATTGTTGGGATTAATCCACCAGATTGTAAGTTGGAAGATGCATTAAAAAATGCGGAACTAAATTTGGAACATTGCTGTCGAAATGTGATGAGATGTTTGAGATAAAAATCAAGGAAAAATTTATACATGCATCTAGTGAGTTTTAAGATAATCATAGTTAGAAAATATGATTAATTTGGTTGAGAATCTTTGCAATATTTTTCCATTGGTTTTTGATTTTTTGGAATTATATTTTCAATGTTTTTTATATTTTCTATTGCATTTTCTTTTGCCCGTTTCGCTTTTAATAATCCAGAATTCTCTGAAGCAATTTCATATTGTGCTTTACTCATTTTATAAGTTGCACATAAATTATCGGATATAAGCTTATGATTGCCAGAAATTAGAGCTACAGCTAGATCATCATGGAGTTGAATTCCTTTCTGATTATTTTTACTTATCAAGTGATCAAATTCAGTTTGAGTCAATTTTTTTGCATAAGATGGATGATTTGTAAATATTATGAGTAATAAAACTGGCTGAAGGAAATGGCTAATTAGCTTAAAATTTTTCATAAACTTATCGTTTTCTAGTTTTAATTTTGATCCTACATTAGCATGTATTTTTTTTCAATCTGCTAAACTATACCTATCCATGAAATGATGAGTACATATGAGTTTAGCCAACCTGATTGATGAATTAAATCCTCAACAAAAACAAGCCGCAACAACAGAAGCACAGCATAGCTTGGTTTTGGCAGGAGCAGGTTGTGGTAAAACCAAAACCATCGTGGCGCGTGCAGCTTATTTAATTGATCAAGGCGTGCCTGCTAATCAAATTCAAATTTTGACTTTTACTCGCCGTGCAGCGAGTGAAATTGTTGCTCGTGTGGAGTTGGCTCTAGGTGAGCAAGCCAAAGGGTTACGTGCATCAACCTTTCATACCTTTTGTATGTACCTCTTGCGCCGTATTCCAAAAGCCTTTGGTCTAGAACAGTTTTCGATTATTGATCGTGATGATCAACTCATGATGTTCCGCTTGATTCGTGGTCGTGATGATAAGAAAAACCCGAACCACTTGCCCAAGCCGAAAGAACTCTGTGATCTGTATTCCTTTGCGCGGAATACGCGTCAAAAACTCAGCATTGCCATGGAAAAGCAAATGCCTGAGTACTTTGCGTTAAAAGATCAAATCGCGGATATCATGAAAGAATACGAAGCTCGTAAACGTGCGCGTAGTTTTTTAGATTATGACGATATCTTGGCGATTGTGGCGAAAGCCTTGGCGGAATCAGATGGACTGGTCGATTATGTCGCTTCAATTTGTCGCCACATGTTGGTTGATGAAATGCAGGATACCAATCCGCTGCAATGGGCGTTACTTGAGCCACTAAAAGAACGTGTCAGCTTGTTCTGTGTCGGCGATGATGCACAGTCCATTTACGGCTTCCGTGGTGCAGACTTTGAAAATATTCATCATTTCAAAGAGCGTGTACCCGACGCACAGATTTTCAAACTCGAAAAAAATTATCGTTCAACCCAAGAAATTTTAGATCTGTCAAATTGGTTGTTGGATGAAAGTGAAATTAAATATGACAAACGCCTAGATGCCTATCGTGGTGAAGGGATTAAGCCGAAAATGCATATTTTCCCGAATGAGTTTGATGAAGCCAAATGGATTGCCATTGATATTAAAGAGCGTCATTACCTCGAAGGCAGCAAATGGTCGGATCATATGGTGCTTGTGCGTTCAAGCTTTGCTGCTCGTCATATTGAAGCGGCCTGTATTGCCGCAAATGTGCCGTATCGCTTTATCGGCGGCATGAAATTACTTGAAACAGCCCATGTAAAAGACTTACTCAGTGTATTGCGTGTAGTGGCCAATCCTTTAGATGATATCGCGTGGATGCGCTTTTTAACCTTATGGAATGGTGTGGGTGATGTCGGTGCGAGTAAGTTATCGCAGCAGATTTTACTTGAGCCAGAAATGAAAGCCATTGCAACCAAGTTGGAAAATTTTGGCAAAGTACCTGACCAAGCGATTCTGATGATGAAGCAAATGTCGGTGTTGAAAGATCAGGTCAAAGAATGTGTAAGCTTGGCTGTTCAAGCGATTTCTGAGCAGCTAGAAGAAAACTATAAAAAAGATTGGAACCGCCGTCAGGGTGATTTTGATTTGGTGAAACAACTAGCATCCAAACATACGCAGTTGAGTGAATTCTTAGAAGAATATGTCCTTGATCCAGTGTCCATTTCTGAAATTGAACGCCAATCTGACAGTGATGTCGTGACTTTAATTACCATTCATTCGGCAAAAGGAACGGAGCAAAAAGTCTGTTATGTGGCGAATGTCACGCCAGGGCAATACCCGCATGCACGTGCCCAAGGCAATTTCGATGAAGTGGAAGAAGAGCGTCGCGTGTTATATGTAGCGCTGACACGTGCGCAAAATGAACTGATTTTGACTAAGCAAAACTTGAACCACTGGGCGCGTGAAACTGTCGATGAGCAAGGGCGTAAAGTAGAAAGTTACTTTATGAATGATTTAACTCGAAATTTATGTAGTTTGGAAACACACTATAAAACCCGTCAGCAAACCGTAAAAAGTGCGTTAATCGAAAGAAAATCGATTAATTTAGATTTTGGTATCGATCTCGATTAAAATAGATTTTTGACGTGATTTACACGCAAGTTAAAAAGCAAAATAGACAAATGCTTTTTGATGATGCTGTCTATTTGGAAGATTGAATGAAAATTTTAGTACGTAACTTAGAGCGTTCAGTTACTGAAGCAGAATTGGTTGAACTGTTTAAACCATTTGGCGCAGTAGAGTCTGCTGTTGTTGTTATGGATGCAAGCACAGGTAAATCGAAAGGGTTTGGTTTTGTCGAAATGCCAAATGGTCGTGAAGCTGTAAAAGCGATTAAAGGCCTGAATACATTGAAAGTCAAAGGTGCGGGTATTCGCGTAAAAGCGGCTGAAGATAAGCCTAAAGCATAAATTTAAAAAGGAGCGTTACGCTCCTTTTTTTATCGGTGATCTATGAAAAAATGCTACTCGGCTTTGTCTATTGTTGCGCCATCTGGTTCGAACATTGCGTGCGGGCTTAAAACGCTTGAAGTCCGCTCATGGCGGCCTGAGCATTTGCCTTTAAAAGATTTAGTGATCGTGGAAAATCAACGCTACTTACATGAAAGCGGAGATGAAGATATTGGACGTGCAGTGGCGATGGTCGATGTATATGACGTTCATGCATGGACTGAAAATGAGGTAGAGCTAGCGCAGGCGACATATTGGGCAGCAGGGTACTGGGCTTGGCGTCTGGAAAATATCAGGATGATTGATTGGGATATGCCTGTTCCTGCCAAGCGTGACATTTATTTAATTGAAATCGATCATCCATAATATTTATTGTGAATTTCCTAAAAATCCGTTTAAGCTTATTCATGTAGAAAAACGCCAAAATTTAGGGAATTGTTCATGTCTCGTGTTGCTCGCTTTCATGCTGATCGTACCAATCAAAAGTTATATTTTACCCGTCTTGCATGTCAGCAAGCTGAGCAGACCGATCATGTTCAACAAGCTCAGGCTTATCGCGAAGCAGCAGTTTTTCATTTGCATGGTGCAGTACTTGCGTTTTTACAAGAGTTGGTGCGTTACTATCGTTTAAATGATCCTGCGCCCACGTTAAAGTCGATTGAAACGCTGATGGCTGAAAAAGGTCAGGTGTCACCTGAAGTGACTGTTATGCAGCAATTGGCAAAGCAGGGCTTTATTGCAGAGCTGAAACGCGCACATCGTATGTGTCAATATGCACCTGAACCGTCTGCACCAGAGCCAGAAGATGAAACGTCTTCAAATTTAATTATTAAAGTTACCCAAACACCGCAAGCATGGTTGCCAGATACCGCTATTTTGCGTGAATGGCATCGTGATCTAACTCAATTAATTGATGGATTTCGTAACGAGATGGTGGAGTTCTAATTGGACTATTGCTACTTGAAATAAATTTATTTAACCCGATATAAGATTATCTAAGTAATACAAAGTGCAGATGCCTTTATCACCATGTTGCGCATGGAGGGATATATGTCTATAGAACAGTTGAAAGAACTCTTTGGGAACCAGGAAGCAATTTTAGAGCTGGTTCAATTGGAAGGTGGTGAGTTGGCATTGCGTAATGCAGGCTCAGAAAAAGAGCCTTTGGTGACTATCCAATTCAATGAAGAATTACGCAATATTTTGGGCGATCAAATGAGTGTGATCGCTCAGCAAATGATTCAGGCTGCATTGTTTGGTTTGTTAGAAAAACAAGTGGATGAATGGCATGCCGAAGTGGTTGATGAAAAGCCCAAATATATGAGCTAATCATATAGCTGCTGACTTTGCGGATCATGATAATGAAAACGCACCTTTCGGTGCGTTTTTTTATGCCCAAAATGACACTTAGACTGTGCCCAGTTCAGTAGGTGAGATCAGTATCGAACCTAAAAATACAATAAAGACCCCGATGAGCTGTAAAAAAAAAGGATTTTTGGCATCTTGCCAATACAGAATCAGAAAGACGATGGAAATGGGATAAAACAATAGACAGCCCAGTCCCCATAAAATACTGGTTTTAAATGCAGCGATGAGAAAGCCCAGACCGCCAATCAAAATAATGGCAAGGCCTAAATAGAGGATGTACATGTTTTTCTCGTTTCTTGTTTGAAGTTTTTAAAAATGATGCTTCGTTTGATGCTTATTTTATCAATATGTTTTTTAAATTCAATTATTTGTAATTTTAAAATCAATGAATTATATCCATTAAAAAAAGGCGATGCTTAAATGCATCGCCTTTTTGGTATTGCCCCTAAGCGTTTTATTTAGGCACTTAGTGTGTCGGTGTTTGGTGATGGGCAATTTGGATTTGATTTAAAATATGATTGCTCATATTTTTCGCCATTTCCTCTTTGGCATAATAAACCTCACCGACATTGTCACGACGAATGACTTCAGCTTCTTCTTTGCTTTCCGCACAAACCAACACTTGGATAGACGAATTCAGCATTTTTGCAATGTCGACAATTTTATGAATATCTAAAATATCCATAGGTGAAATGACCAAAAGGCGTGCGTGTTGAATATGGGCTTGAATTAAAACGCCGGGTTCTGTTGCCACACCAGATACCGCAGCGATGCCTTTTTCCCGTAAGTTTTCCACGATTTCACGGTTTTCTTCAGCAATAACCACTTTAATGTTTTCATTCATTAATTCGCGGGTAATACGACGACCGACTTCACCATGACCAATCAGCACCACCTGATCACGTAGATAATCCTGTGAGACCTCATCCGGCAACATGGCCAATGGGTCACTACTACGTTCCAGTAAACGAGCCAAATTCGAGCGCTCACGGATGAGTCGCTGCATAGGCTCGATTGCAGAAAATACAAATGAATTCAGCGTAATCGAGATTAATGCACCTGCCAGTATCAGGTTTTGTCCTTCCATAGAAAGGAGGTTTAGAGATACACCCAAGGTCGCCAAAATAAATGAGAACTCACCAATTTGCGCCAAGCTTGCCCCAACGGTTAATGCGGTATTGATGGGGTAGCGGAAGAACAATACTAATGCCATTGCAGCGATGGTCTTACCAATCATGATAATACCGACCACAGCTAAGACGTGAAGCGGTTGTTCAATCAAGATCCGTGGATCAAACAGCATGCCGACGGAGACGAAAAACAGAATCGAAAAAATTTCACGGAGCGGAAGGGTTTCTTCTTCTGCACGGTGACTAAAGTCAGACTCTTTGACCACCATACCGGCAAAAAATGCGCCCAGTGCCATGGATACACCAAATACCTTGTAGGCACCAAAGGCAATAGACACGGCTGCTGCAACCACAGTGAGCGTGAATAATTCACGTGAGCCTAAGCGTGCAACCACTTGCATAATCATTGGCACTAAACGTTTACCAATGATCAGCATGAAGGCAATAAAGCCAGCAACTTTGAGTAAAGTTAGACCTAAGGTCAGCCAAATATTTTCATCAGCACTGCTTTCTGTGAGCGGTTGGCCGCCAAGCAGTACGGCAGTAGCAGGCAGAAGGACCAGGACCAAAACCATCACCAAGTCTTCAACCAAGAGCCAACCCACGGCAATTTTACCATTGACGGAGTTGAGTAAACCGCGATCACCTAAGGCTTTGAGTAGAACGACAGTACTTGCACACGACAAACTTAAGCCAAACACTAAGGCTGAGCCCATGCTCCAGCCCCAAAGCATGGAAATTCCCATACCGAGTAAGGTCGCCACTGCAATTTGTAAAATGGCACCGGGGAGGGCAATACGACGGACTTGCATCAAATCATTGAGTGAAAAGTGCATACCCACGCCAAACATCAGGAACATGACACCGAGTTCGGCCAATTGGTTAGCGAGATGGATATCGCCAACTACCCCAGGTGTGTTTGGGCTAATAATAATACCGGCAATCAGATAGCCGATAAGGGGAGGAAGTCGCAGGCGTGCAGCAATATAGCCAAAAATTAAGGCAAAACCAAAGCCAACAGCAAGTAATATTATGAGTTCTACATCATGAGGCACTAAAAACTCCTTAAGCCTAAGTTAAGGGTAAAAAAGACAAGCACAAAAAGTGCCAAAAAGCATTTTGAAAGTTTAGCAATTCGAATAAAAAAAATGCAAAAAAAAACGACCTAAGTAGGTCGTTTTTTTCAAAAAACTAAAATTATTTGATTTTAGCTTCTTTGAAGATTACGTGTTGACGGATTTTTGGATCAAATTTTTTGATTTCCATTTTTTCCGGCATAGTACGTTTGTTCTTAGTGGTAGTGTAGAAATAACCTGTACCAGCAGAAGAAACTAGGCGAATTTTATCACGCATGTTCGTAGCTCCTTAGATCTTTTGACCTTGAGCACGTAGGTCAGCAACAACCTTTTCGATGCCCAATTTGTCGATAATACGCATACCTTTAGTAGTTAGACGAAGACGTACGAAACGTTTTTCGCTTTCTAACCAAAAACGGTGGTGATGCAGGTTCGGCTCGAACCGGCGTTTAGTTTTGTTGTTGGCGTGTGAGACGTTGTTACCAACGACTGGACGCTTGCCGGTAACTTGGCAAACCTTAGACATGGTGTAACTCCATTGATTTAGCCAACAGCAAATCTGTATGGCCAGTCAAAAAAAACATTGAATTCATTCAAGGGGCGTTTTATATCAAAAATGCGCTTAAAAGACAAGCGATTTTGCATAAAACGAACGATCACCTAGTGTGATCGTTCATGCCTTGATCGTTTATCGAAGAAGTGTCTTCGAAATCAGTTTGTGGATCGGCTTATTGAACGGTGGAAGAATGAATTTCAAACTATAGAGTTTTGGATTCGACATCACCGAGCGTTCATGCGACAAACTGAAGAAACCTTCTGGACCATGATATTTCCCCATACCCGAAGCCCCCACACCGCCAAACGGCAGGTCATCTTGAGCAACATGGGTTAATACCGTGTTTTGTCCGAAATGTCCTGAATGGGTACGTGTTGCGACATAGTCGGCACGTGCCTGATCAAAGTCGAAATAGTATAAAGCAAGTGGACGAGGACGGCTATTAATAAAAGCAATAACCTCGTCAATTTGATCATATTCCATGATCGGAAGGATCGGACCGAAGATTTCATGCTGCATAATTTGCATGTCTGGAGTGACACCCGTTAAAACAGTCGGTGCAATTTTACGTACAGCGTCCACATCTTCATTTTGTGGGTTAAAACTGATGATTTGTGCGCCTTGATCACGCGCATCTTCTAAATAACCTTGTAGGCGGTTGTACTGCTTGTCATTAATAATCGAGGTGTAGTCCTGATTATGGGCAATACTTGAGTACATGGCTTCAACGCACACTTTATAGTGATCTAAAAATTCAGCCGTTTTACCACGAGGTAAGAACACATAGTCAGGTGCAACACAAGTTTGACCTGCATTCCAAAGTTTACCAACAGCAAGACGCTGTGCGACATCTGCTAGGTCAATAGACGGATGAACCAATACAGGTGACTTTCCGCCTAATTCTAAAATCACCGGAACTAAATTTTCAGACGCTGCCGCCATGACGGTTTTACCGACATTGGTCGAGCCAGTAAAAATCATTTTGTCGAAGGCAAGGTGACTAAACGCATCTGAAATTGGGCCACCACCGTTGACGACTGCGACCAATTCTTGAGGAAATGCTTCTGCGAGAGCTTTTTCTAGCACATCACCAAATGCCGCAGAGGCACTCGAAATTTTGATCATGGCATGGTTGCCCGCAGCCAAAGCACAAATCAGTGGGCCTATAGAAAGAAGCAGTGGGTAGTTCCATGGCGTAATAATGCCGACGACACCAAGCGGTTGATATTGCACCCATGCTTTTGCAGGTTGGTGAATAATTCCGACATGGCGTTTGGATGGTTTCATCCAGTCTGTCAAATGCTTGCTATAATATTTGATGTGCTCAAGACATGTGAGTAACTCACCAATCTTGGTTTCACCGATAGAACGGTTACCATAGTCTTGATTAATTGCATCAGCAAATTGATCTTGATACTTAACTAAGATACGCTTAAGCCGAGCCAAACGGTCAATACGTTCCTTCGCTGTAGGCAATGGGTAACGTAAATACGCTTGTTTCTGCTGTTCCAACATATTGTTGAGATGCTGGTGATCAAAAGAATGTGGTGTCATTGAAGTTGTTTTTGTCTGACTATTCATGTCGCACGACCATATCCAAATTAGCGATTAATTAATTTTTAGAGCAAATACTCTAAATAGTCAAGTTACTTTATGTGTTAGTGTTCTAATGCTTTGAAATAAATGGTTGTTTTAGGATGTCTCACACCAAAACCTTAAAAACGAAAGAACGTATTTTGCAGCTGAGTTTGCAGTTGTTTAATGAGCGTAGCGAGCGTTCAGTGACAACCAATCATATTGCTGCTGAACTGGGAATGAGCCCAGGTAACTTGTATTACCATTTCCGAAATAAAAGTGAAATTATTAAGGAATTAATGGAGCAATATCAGCATGAAACGCTAGAAATGTTAGCGCTTCCTGATGATCGTCAGCTTGATGCCAATGATAAAATTCGCTATTTCCAAGTGTTAAGTAGCCAATTATGGGCTTATCGCTTTTTACATCGTGATGTTTATCACTTGGTCGAAAATAATGAAGATTTCCGCAAAATGTATCCACGTTTTGCCGGTCAAGTCATGCAACAAGGGCAGAAAATTTATCGTGCCTTTGTTGACGCAGGCTTAATGCAGATGACCGATTCTGAAATTGAGGCCTTAACCATTAACTTGTGGATCGTGCTGACCAACTGGACCAACTTCCTTTATATGTCGGGCCATATTACTGACTCAAACACTTTGGAAGAAAAGTGGGTGTGGCAAGCACTACGACAAATGGTGTTCTTAGAAGGCGCATATCTACGTGGTGAAAGCCGTGAAACCTATGAGCGACTGCTCGATACTTTAGGGCCGTCGGACTTATTTGCAAGTCTTTCAAACGCAAAGCATCAGGTTACTGAATAAGACTATTTAGTCTGGCTTTAAAAAGCGTTAGAATACTCGGCTCTTTTTTCAATTTAACTGATTAGTGATATAAACCAACATGAATATGTCGACCGCTAACACAGCACGCTTACTCATTACCTGTGAAGATAAACCAGGGATTGTGCAAGCTGTATCGAGCTTTTTGTATCATCAGGGAGCAAATATTACCGCACTTGATCAATACGCGACTGAAGCTCAAGGGGGGCGATACTTCATGCGTGTTGAGTTTGAATTGGACAATTTACAAAGCCGTAAAGAAAGTCTAACTCAAACATTTGCGAGCAATGTTGCTGAGCGTTACAACATGCACTGGCGTTTAGCTTTAGTCAGTGATGTGAAGAAAGTCGGTATCTTGGTGTCTAAAGTTGACCATGCATTGCTTGAACTGTTATGGCGTCATGCACGTGGTGGTTTGCCATGTGAAATCACCAAAGTCGTGTCTAACCACGATGCTTTACGTGAATCTGTAGAAAATTTCGGTATTCCGTTTGAAGTTGTTCCTGTGAATAAAGAAAACAAACGTGAAGCTTATGAGCAAATTGATCAATTGATGCAAGGCAATGATTTACTCGTTCTTGCTCGTTATATGCAAATTTTAGACGAAGAATTTGTTCAAAAATGGGAAATGAAAGTGATCAACATTCACCATTCATTCCTCCCAGCCTTTGTTGGTGCGAACCCATATAAACAAGCGCATGAAAAAGGTGTGAAGTTGATTGGTGCGACAGCACACTATGTGACTGCGGATCTTGACCAAGGGCCGATTATTGAGCAAGACGTAGAGCGTGTAAGTCACGACTTTACCGTTGAACAATTGCGCGAGTTAGGTCAGGACGTAGAGCGTAATGTACTCGCACGTGCAGTCAAATGGCATCTTGAAGATCGTATTATTGTCGATGGTAATAAAACTGTTGTATTTCAATAAAACGAGATAAATTTTTGAATAAAAGGGCATACTTTAGGTATGCCTTTTTTATATTATGATTAAAAAAAGTCATTAAAACTGACGAATTAATAGTTGCAAATGAAAACACTTCTCATTTATTATTGCCGTACTTTAATTGTGCTAACCGATGAGCATGATTGTATTTTTGACAAAATAAATGCAATCGCTTCTTCAAGGTAACTGAGTTTAATGAGTCAATCTCCCGCTCCAATGATGCAATCACCTAACCCGATGAAAAAGAAAATCATTACTGCGCTTCTCGCTGTTGTGGTAGGGCATATGGGAGTATTGTGGGCGGTCAGCAATATGAAAGCACCAGAACTTAAACCGATTGAAAAAGATCCGATTAAAGTTCGTTTTGTGAAGATTGTTGAAGAGAAAAAACCTGAACCTCCAAAGCCAAAACCAGAACCGAAGAAAGAGCCACCAAAGCCAAAAGAAGTTAAAATTGTAGATAAGCCTTTACCACCTCCACCGAAGAAAGTGGAAAAAGTGGAACAGGTGAAAAAGAAAGATGCGCCGAAACCAACTGTTGAAGCGGTCAAAAACGTACCACCAACACCTGTTGTTTCAACTGTGGTTTCTGAAACGAAAGTCGTTCGTGTTGAACCAACACCTCCGGCACCTGTTGCACCACCACCTGCGCCTCCAGCACCACCTGCGCCTCCAGCACCACCTGCGCCACCGACACCTAAAACAGTCAGCATCGGTAATGGTGTCAGTTGGATTAAGAAACCTAATGTTCAATTTGAAGATGGTGAATTAAAAGCGTCGTGTACAGTTGAAGTTGCGATTGCAGCAAGTGCTGAAGGTAAAGTCGAATCAGCAACGATTAAAAACTCGACTTGTGGCGCTGCTGTGAACCGTAAAGTGACTGCAGCAGTGAAGCGTGCGCGTTTATCCAAATATATTGATAATGGTGTCGCAACTCCGACGCGAGTTGATCAACCATTTAACTTTAAACTTAATTAAGATTCCGGCTAACCCATTAGGAGTTCGAATATGAACTTTTCAGTTTATTGGCAACATGCAGATGCAGTCAGCAAAACACTGTATTTCGTGTTACTTGCAATGTCGATTGCGACTTGGACGATCTTCGTTCTTCGTATTATGGGCACACGTCAGCTCAAACAAGTGGCGTATAACCACCTTGCAGATGCACTAAGCAAACTGAAAGCGAAATTTGCTCCTTTGGCTTTTGAACAACGTAAGGCTGTGGCTGAACAAGCATTACTACGTCAAATTTCGGTAGAAAAAGCTAATGCTGAAAAAGGCGTATCTGTATTGGGTACGATTGCTTCAATTGCACCGTTCGTAGGTTTGTTCGGTACAGTGTGGGGTATTTTCCATGCCCTTGTAGCAGTGGGTAAAAGCGGTCAAGCGGGTTTAGCGCAAGTGGCAACTCCAGTCGGTGAAGCTTTGATCATGACCGGTCTTGGTTTGGCTGTGGCGATTCCTGCGGTATTGGCTTATAACATCTGTGTTCGTTTTAACCGTACACTGTCGAATGAATTGCAAGATCAAGCGCATGGTTTATTGATTGATACTATGTTGCAACAAGAATCTGCAGCGAAGAAAGAAGACGTGAAAACTGCACAGCAAAGTTTAGCTGGAGGTCAAGCTTAATGGCTTTTCAATTGGGTGAAGACAACGATGCTGGCATGAATGAGATGAACCTCATTCCGCTCATCGATATTATGTTGGTATTGATGATCATCTTCTTGGTGACTGCGACTGTTGCCAACCCATCAATTCCATTAACCTTGCCACAAACGACTGCAGAAGTGATTGATCTGCCGCCTGAAAGCGTAACCATCAGCATTAACTCAGCGGGTGATATCGCTTGGAATGGTGATATTATCACGCTCGAAGATTTAGAAAGTCGTCTAAATACAGCTGGTCAGCAAGAACGTAAGCCTGCATTGGTATTAAAAGCCGATAAAGAATCACGTTATGACACAGTTGCACAAGTGATGTCGCGTGCGAGTGGAGCCGGACTCAGCGATATCGCCTTTGCCAGTGATAACTAAGCACTGAGCTAAGATATAAAAAAGCGACAGAAATGTCGCTTTTTTATATCTCTATTTTGAAAAGACGTCGTACAAATAGATCACTCAGATTTGAGTAGGTCTTGAAATTTGCTACGTAATTTCATGAGTTTAGGTGGTATTGAAAAATTACAGTAGCCTTGGTTTGGGTTACGCGCAAAGAAGTTCTGATGATATTCTTCGGCAGGGTAGAAGGTCGGCATTGGACTGAGTTCAGTCACGATATTGATGCCTTCTGCTTTTAACTCTTCAATACGTTGTTCAGCGAGCTGCTTTTGTGATTCGTCCTGATAGAAAATCACAGAGCGATACTGTGTGCCGACATCATTGCCTTGACGGTTCAGCGTGGTTGGATCGTGGGTTGCGAAAAATACATCCAGCAATTGGCTAAAACTGATTTGGCTGTCATCAAAATTGATTTGGATGACTTCTGCATGTTGGGTATTTCCCTCACAGATTTGCTCATAGCTTGGATGCTGAGTAATTCCCCCTGCATAACCACTGACAACTGTTTGCACGCCCTGAAGTTGTAGAAAAACTGCTTCTACACACCAAAAGCATCCACCACCAAATACCGCTTGTTGCATAGTGAAATCCTATCTTGTTCCCTGATGTTTAATATGGGGTTATAGCTAAAAACTGCAATGTACGTCTGTATACTAATCACAAGTTTATGTGCATTAAATGTCTCTGGCATGACTGAACAGTGAATAAAAAAGTCTGCCGAAGCAGACTTTTAAAATGATTTAACGCGGTTGAACGGCGCTTTCATATTGAATTAATAAATTGCCATGACGGTCTAGCAATTTCAAGGTTTTTCCAAAAACTTGATAATGCGTTACCTTTTCGAGTGCTGCATGGTACTGTCGGTCTAGCCCATTGTTATTGAGACAAGCCATTTGTGTCGCTGCAATCGGGCCAAACGTTATAGTGTCTTTGCCGGCGTTATAGCCGCCCATTATACGATTACAGCCGTCTGCACCTGAGACACGTTTTGAAGCCGCATCGAATTGAATGCTTGGAATATTATGCGCATTGGGTGCTGTTTTAATTGGGGTATTGCCAATCTGAGTGGCAATCCAAGTACGATTTTGTAATAGGTTTAAATTTTCAGTTATGGTGTTGTCTTGTGCAGGCATGCTTTCACAGCCTGTCACCACTAAAGTTGAAACCAAAGTTGCAGCAACAAATATTTGTTTTAGCATCGGAATTTCCCCGTGGAAGCATTTCAATTATCTAAGCAAATATCGCACAGATAAGCTAGCCATATTTGTATCAATATTTAAGAATTACAATTGATTGGCGCTTGGATTAGACTGTGAATGCGGCAAACCTTGTCGGATTAACTTCGAATATTGTTCACTGCTCAGTTGCTTAATTTGAGAGACGCGGGGGTTAACATGGGCTTTTTGATACCATGTTTTCATATCCCAATTTTGGTCTATGGCATGTAGGTCGTGCAAATAATTCGGCAAATAACCGGATGCAAATAAGCGGTAATCGGTTGGAAGTTGATGTTTGGAAACCGCTTGAATCATATCAAACACCAGTGTTGTACAATTACTGGTGAGCGTGTTGTACCATTTGGGTTGAGTCTGTAGTTCATCGGCTTTATGCAGATATTCAATAAACAGCGCCTGCATTTCAGATTTTGGCATGTTGACGGGGAAGAAATAGACCTGTTCACCGCGTGTGTTGCTGCGGGTATAGATGATATCTTTTTCATCAGAAGCAATGAGGCTCAGTTCATATTTACGGAAAAAACCACCAATCGCAGAGAATTCTTCATTTTTCTCTTTGCGAATTTCAATCGAAAACGTCAGCGGTGGTCGGTCAGCAAAATCAAAACTGACCAGTGTATGTGCAATTTGCGGCCCCATCCAATACGAGGTAATGATGTTGACGCCATTGATTTGACTTAGGTCATATTGGCGGGTTTCCCAACGCGGGGTATAGCTGCCATCGGCATGCCAGTCGAAATTACGCACATTGTGTAAGGTGACCAGATTGCCTTGCTTTTCATAATGCAGAATTTCTGCCACTTCAGGATTCCATTCACGATCTTGGCGTGCTTCCATGCCAAAATACCAAAATAGACCACAGATAAAGCCCACAATATAAATCAAGACATCTTTACGACGGCTAAAAAAGTGTTGGGTAATATAGATGCCTAAAATGCTCAGGGCAAAAGCAATCCAGATCCCAATGATAATGCGGCTGCCTAACCAGCCTGCCGGTTGCTGTATCCACAGGGCGGCACAGAGCCAAATCGAAGAACAGAGGACAAACACACTAAATAGGGCATGAAGAATACTTCGCCCTATTTTTTTGAAGATTGCTTGTTGGTCACTCTGTTGCATATTTTTCTTTTAGCTTAAGATTTTTCTTTATTTTCGGTAAGTTGCGAACTCAAAAGCAATCCCAGTTTTGTCGTCGATATGTTGTTCTGACGCCACTTTTTGAAAGTCCGCAGGAATTTCAGGATAATGCGCATCACCTTGAACATCGAGTTCAACATGCGTGAGTTCTAAACGGTCTGCGATGCCGATGGTTTGCTTAAAAATTTCACCACCACCAATAATAAACAAACTCGTTGGTTTTTCTGAACTCGCGACATCAGCAACAGCTTGCGTTAACGCCTCGTCGATACTATATGCGACTTTGGTGCCTTCAAATGACCAATTACTATCTCGTGTAATGACCCAATTGACACGCTTCGGTAGGGTACGTCCCATAGACTCTAAGGTTTTGCGTCCCATAACCACCACACCACCTTGGGTGATGGCTTTAAAGTGCTGTAAATCGGCAGAAATATGCCACGGCAAATCATTCCCTTTACCAATGCAGCGCTGCTGATCCATAGCGACAACGTGCACGATTTCTAAATTTTGAAATGCCATAGTTTGAACTCAAATAGCCGAAATATTTGCCGTCTATTAGAATGCAAAATCCCGCTTGAGGTAAAGCGGGATTTTGCTTTTCACTTGGGATTTCTAAAAATTAAACAGCAACAGGGGCTTTAATCGCAGGATGTGATTCATAACCTACAATTTCAATATCTTCAAATTTAAAATCGAAAAGATCGGTGATTTCAGGATTGAGTTTTAATTGGCACAGACCCATTGGTTCACGTGTCAGTTGCAACTGCGCTTGTTCGAAATGGTTGGCATACAAATGTGTATCCCCACCGGTCCAAACGAAGTCGCCCACACCAAGACCACAAACTTGCGCAATCATGTGTGTTAACAGGGCATAGCTGGCAATGTTAAACGGCACACCCAAAAAAACGTCAGCACTACGTTGATATAATTGGCAGGATAATTTTCCGTTTTGGACAAAAAATTGAAACAAGGTATGGCATGGTGGCAATGCAACATTACCTGCCTCATTTGGGTTCCAACCAGACACGATTAGACGACGAGAGTTAGGATTGGTTTTGATTTCATTGACCAACCATTTGATTTGGTCGAAACCATCTTGTTCATATAGGCCATCGGCTTTTTTGGTTGCACCGAAATTACGCCATTGATGACCATAAACAGGACCTAATTCACCGGCAGGACGACCAAAACGAGCAGTTTGTTCTGCTGTAGACCATTCATCCCAAATCGAGACTTTATTGTCTTGCAAATATTGAACATTGGTATCGCCTTTAAGGAACCACAACAGTTCAATCACGATAGAGCGGAAATGAACTTTCTTGGTGGTGAGTAAAGGGAAACCTTGAGAAAGATCGAAGCGCATTTGATGACCAAATACAGAACGTGTTCCCGTACCCGTACGGTCGCTCTTGTCGCCGCCGTTGTCGAGAATGTGTTGTAAAAGGTCTAAATACTGGCGCATGTCTCTCTCATAATTTGCTAAATTTCTTGTGGCACATATTAGCTTGTTTTGCGTGTGGAAGGAACTGTGATGGGCGCTTGAATATAGTCAGGTTTAAAAAATCCAAAACATACGGTGTTTATTGGGTGATGACCAAATTTTGCAGGCAACAAGAGCTGAGTTGCCTGAGCTGAAGACGTCTATTTATAACAACTACATCAAGTGTTAACGAGACAATATGTCTGTTAAATCAAGCATGAGCTTAGAAAACGAAGCTCTATTTTTTACATATTGAGAGATGCTTCTTTCGCAGTGTTGAAAAAAATACAGATAAGTTTGATTAAAAAATAAACGTGATTTTTCTCATTATGAAGAGGTGATATTGAACAACTATTTTTGATTAAGAGTTTGATATAAAAAATAAATCTATTTGAATTAAAAATAGACGGTCGTATTTAAATGTGAAGATTTGTTTAAGAAATCTTACATTTTTTACATGAAAAAACATGATTTACGCGGTACTATCACCCTCGTTAAAATTTTTGAATGCCTAAATATAGGCGGGAGTGTGGGTTAAAGAATGGCTTATGATCACAATGTAAACTTGAGTGAAGTGCATGCTCCAGTTCAGGCAAATATCATAATTCGTTCTCAGGCGAGTAAAAATACGGGCAAGTCCAATACCACTCAAAAAGCAGCGACTAAAAATGTGGTATCCCGCAATGGTCAGCGTATCGATATCGATCGTTTGACTGGATTTTTACAAGGCATTACCCGCCAAAGAAGTACTCAGAAATGTGCCCGCAGTGTTCGTTTAGCACTTGAGTCCGCAGGGGCACGTTTTAACGGTCACCCCGTTGCCGCAGCAGATTGGGGCAGCACATTACAAAAAATTGGTTATCAAAAAATTAATTTAGCGTTTGATCGACCAAAGAAAGGCGATATTTATATTATCGACCGCAATCAAAGTAGCCGTTATGGTCATATCGCAGCATATTCAGGTAAGGATTGGGTGTCTGATTATCGTCAAGCGGGTTATGCGGTCTATCGAACTCCAAATGTGAAATACAGCTATTACCGCTTAGCGGATTAACAGCCCATGGCTGCAAAAAGGTTAGTCTTCAAACCTTTTTGCACGCTGACTGTAGATCGAGACGATAAATAATCCAATTGCCGCAAAGCCCATACATTGCAGCGCTAAAATCCAGCGTTGCTCATTGGGTAGAAAATAAATTAAGCACACTAAACATAAAATTGGCAAACTAGCCAAACCGTATTTTAATGACGGAGACAGTGTTTTTAGTTTGTCTTGTCTGAGCTTATAAAGCAGATCAATCATCAAACCAATGGCTAAACTTATGCCCGCAAAGCGGGGATCTAGTTGTTTTTGTTCAGCGCATAGAAAAATAAGCACACAGGTACTGATACAAATGATGAGCTTGATTTGTCGGTTACAGCGCTCAGAGTACCAAAACGTCAGCATTTAAATTTTACCTTGGGGTGAAGTTTTCTCGTTTTTATTCAGTAGAGAAATCGGGGAGAGTAGGCAGATTGCCAAAGCCATGATGCCAATGCCTTGAGCACCCGGGATCAGAATTTCACCCTTATTCATGTTAATAAAAACCAATGCCAACAGCAGTGCAATCGGTATCCACGTCAATAAACGATAGAGCAAACCTGTTGGGTTTTTTGCTGCAAAATGAATCTTGCAATAACGACAAATCAGGAAAATGACGCCTGTACCCATGAACATTAGAATGGCTTGAAGTGTTAGGGGTTCCATCCAATACAGAACACCGGTCAGTACGACCATCGCAATAAAAAACAGGATTTTTTTAAGTACAGAAACGCTGGGGTTAAACCAAAATTCAAGCATGGATCGATAGTTTAAAAATAAGCTGAATAAACTTTAGCACAGATCAGTTGTCTAATTCAGTCACTTCATGTGCAGTAAATGCATATGAAGGAATAAATTTCAGCGCATAAAAAAGCGAGGCTTAGACCTCGCTTGCTTAAAGACAATTATAAAATATTAATGATTTTTTTGTGGACCCCAGTCATAGATTTTTTTCTGGTAGGCATACCACATCATCCATAGGCCAATCAGAATCATCGGAACCGTCAGGAACTGACCTTTACTCATCCATCCAATGAACAGTTGACCATTGTCCGGCTCACGGAAGAATTCAACGGTGAAGCGTGCGATACCATATCCGATAAGGAACAAGGCTGAAACGGCATAACGTGGACGAGGTTTTGAACTAAACCACCACAGCACGATAAACAGAATTAAACCTTCACAGAGTGCTTGATAAAGCTGCGACGGATGGCGCACCAACTGAAGTGGATCGGTTGGGAAGATCATACCGAAAGCAAAATTTGGGTCAGTCACTGCACGACCATATAGTTCGCCACCAATAAAGTTGCCAATACGACCAAACATTAAGCCTGTCGGAACGCAGGGTGCAATAAAGTCGAGGGTCTGGAACCAAGTCATTTTATATTTCTTGCACCACAGTAACATGGCAATCATGACACCAAGGAAACCGCCATGGAAGCTCATGCCGCCTGTCCAAACTTGGAATAGCCACAATGGGTTGGCAAGGAACTGATCGAAACCATAAAAGAAGACATAGCCAAAGCGTCCACCAATCACGACACCTAATGCACCGTAGAAAATCAGGTCAGAGACCATTTCTGCGTTCCAGCCGTCACGTTGTTTTGCGCGGTAGCTTGCCAAGCCCCATGCAAATAAAAAGGCCAATAAATACATCAGACCATACCAGTGAACTTGTAGTGGCCCCAGTGATATCGCCACAGGGTCGATATTTGGATATGTCAGCATTGCTGTTCCTTGTCATTATGTTTTGCACAGATTTTAGCTGAATGTGCTGAAAAATGTTGTACATTCAATGTGTAAAGATATTGAGAGTTGAATATGTGCATTGTGGCTTTTGCTTGGCAGGTCTTGGATGACATGCCACTCTGCCTGATTTCGAATCGTGATGAGTTTTATCATCGACCGACGACAGGCCTAAAGCAATGGGTAGATAGTCCGATTATTGCAGGGCAGGACTTACAGTCTGGTGGAACATGGATGGGGATAACCGCTCAAGGGCGTTGGGCGATTGTGACCAATTTTCGTGATGGCCGTGATCAGACCACATATCCCACTTCACGCGGCGCTTTGATTCAGCAATTTTTAGAATCAGAGCAAACACCCATTCGGTTTGCGCAAGCACTTGAACAAGTCCAATGTAATTATGCCGGCTTTAATTTATTCGTTGGCGACGCCACTCAAGCCGTTTATATGAGTAATCGCGGTGAAGCGCCACAAGTCTTAGCCAAAGGGGTGTATGTCACGTCTAATGGTTTAATGACTGAACATTGGGAAAAGACCCGACATTTACGTAAACGTTTCACGCAAGAATTTTTGCCGATGCTACAAAGCCAGCAACCACAGGCGGACATAGATGCCGCTGCGTGGGATATTTTGGAAGATGAACGTAAAATCATTCCAGCGCTGTTACCCAATACTGGGATTCAGGCGGAAATGGAACATTTGTTGTCTTCAACCTTTATTCAAAGTCCGGTGTATGGCACACGTTGTTCAAATTTATTGTGTATGCGGGATTCACAGTGGCAATGGCAAGAAAAACAGCAGCAGGGTGAGCAACAAGGACAGATCACCCAGATAGAAGTGCATTTAAAGCAATAAAAAAGCCGACGATTCGTCGGCTTATTTTTTAGAGTTTTTTTATGCGGTTTTTTGCGTTGGCTGAGCTTGTTCTACCGCTTCGCCAGCTATCACACCACCATTTTTACGGGTGATGACAACGGTTGCAGAACGTGGGCGTGAGGTCGCTGCAGCATTGGTTTGTGATGCAGGCCAGTGGCTGGTCGGTTCAGCATAGGATGCTGAATCTTCGCCGGGATGTTGCACATTGATAAAAATCGCTTTGTAGTCAGGTGTCATCGTCACACCTGTGATTTCACATTCTTTAGGTCCAGTCAGGAAGCGACGTAAGTTTTCATCATTCAGTTTTGCACCCACAATGGTTTCTTGACCCGATGAGGTCGTAGCTTTTGTGCCATCACCGACTTGACCTGGAAGTGCAGCAAGCATCATACAGTTGGTGGTATCGGTATAAGCACCGTCATCGGTTTGAATCCATAACACACCACGTGGGTCGAACCACATCCCATCAGGTGATGACAAGTCATTATTGTCATTTAGACCAGATAAGTTAATGTTGCTCGCCATTTTTGCTTCAGCACCAAACAGGTAAATATCCCAAGTAAAGCTGAGTGCTGTGGTTGTATCACCATCTTCACGGAAACGGATAATATGACCGTTGACATTGCCTTTACCACCTTCAGGGTCGGTGTAGTTACGAGGGTTGGCAGCATCTAGTGCATGCGTCGTACCACGGTTCGAGTTATTGGTGAGGGTCACATAGACTTCACCATTGTCTGGATGCACAGCGACCCATTCAGGGCGGTCCATTTTGGTAGCACCGACAGCATCTGCGGCAAGACGTGCGAAGGTCAGAACATCTGCTTGTGAGCTAAACGGATACACGCTGTTGCTTTGGTTTAAACCATTGACGTTATAGCTCAATTCAATCCATTGACCTTTGCCATCATTGTTAAATTTGGCAACGTATAACTTACCGTTGTTCATGTATTTGTCGCCCGCGGCATAGCCACCGTTGACATCTTTTTTATTCCATTTTTGGTCTGATACAAATTTATAGATGTATTCACCGCGCGAGTCATCGCCCATGTAAAACGCAAGGTTGTCATCTTCACGTAAGCGACTTGCACGGCAGTCTTCATGTGCAAAGCGACCCAGTGCTGTACGTTTTACTGGGTTTTCACGGCGGTCAAATGGGTCGATTTCGACAATCCAACCAAAGGTGTTTGGACCATTACGATAATCTTCTGCTGCCTGAGTACCGGTAACATTCGCTGACCAACGGTCATATAAATCTTGTGACTCATTACTTCCAATCGCCGTTTCCCAACCATAGCGTGAGTTTGCACCCGCTTTTAGGCCATAACGGTTGAGTGCCACAATTTCAGCAGGACTACGTTTGGCATCATCGTCTTTTGCACGAGCGAAGTAACCAATGAAGTTTTCTTCTGTTGTCAGGTAAGTGCCCCAAGGGGTATAGCCATTACCGCAGTTGTTGTGTGTACCACGGGTTTGCTGGCTATTGGTTGAAAATTTCGTGCAAACTAAGCTTGAGCCTGCTACAGGGCCTTTAAAGTCCATTACGGTCGATGCGGTAATACGACGGTTAAATGGAGAATTTTGTACCAGTTTAACGGCTTGAGTCTTGCTGTCTTTTTCAATTTGAATCACAGAAACACCGTGTGCATTGACTTCACGGATGACTTCATCTTCAGGGCGACGACCATCCACTTTGGTTGGGCCTTGTGGGTGTAAGAAGGTTGGATTGATGTATTCATGGTTCATCACCAACAAACCTTGGTCAGACTGCTTGGCATCATAACGTCCAGAGGTGGTATTTAAACCAAAGAAGCTCATACCGTCATGGCAGTCACCAGAGCGGAATTGGAAGCTCGGGCCAGAAGGAACATTGTTATCATCCCACGCTGGGTATGCAGGGTTAATCGAGTCACCCATCGCATATAGCACATGCGCTTGATAGCCTTCAGGAACAGTCACGATATCGTCTAAATTTTTTTTCACCGGTGTGAAATTGAACTTGGTCGGTTTTTGATTTGGATCGGTAACTGGTGGTTTGGTATTGCTATTTGAACCTGAGTCATTGTCATCATTACACCCCGTTAATGAAGATGCCAATGCAAGTGCGACTGCACCACTCGCAGTCTTGGTAATCAAGCTACGACGGCTGATGCGTTGTTCTAAAATGTCACGAAAATGAAGGTTATCCGAAGTGTTGTTATCAAGTTCTTGATCTTCGTTATATGGCATGTTTGTCATGAATTTAAATCCTGGCAAAGGTGTGCTGGGTAAAAGTTGATCACATAAAACTATCGATAAAATATGACAATGCTTTGAAGCTAATGTTGCAAACTGATGAAATAGGCGTTTAGATTTCGCTGCATGTAAATTGCAAAACATTAAATGGGTGCATAAAAAAAAGAGGCTATCTCAGCCTCTTAGGTGTAAAACTCACCAAAATTGTCGAAAAATAAGTTTGTTTAAGGTGCAGATGCACGTCGTTTTTCAATCAGCTTGCCAAAGAACAAACCCAGCTCAAACAACATCCACATAGGAATGGCTAACATGATCATCGAAAGCGCATCGGGTGGAGTGGCAAACATGGCGACAAAAAAACAGCCGACGATAATAAAACGACGCTTCTCCACCAAGGTTTGAGTAGACACCACCCCGATCAAAATCAAAATTAACGTGATGATCGGAATTTCAAAGGTCAGTCCAAACACCAAAAATAGCTTTAAGCAGAAACTTAAATAACTATTGATGTCCGTCATCGGGGCGACTGTTTCAGGGGAAACACTCATAAAAAAATGTAGGATGGATGGCAGGGCAACCCAATAGGCAAAGGCAATACCGGCATAGAAGAGGATGATGCTGCCGAATAATAAGGGCATCGCCAAATGCCGCTCTTTTTCATACAGTGCAGGTTTGATGAAGGCCCAAAGTTGATAAATTACGAAGGGCATAGCGAGCATTAGCGCGACAAAGAAATTCAACTTAAACGGCGCCATAAAGGTGGCGGTCACATCCGTTGCGATCATGGATGAGTTCATCGGCAACTGCGCACGCAGAGGCTCTGACATCAATTGATAGCTTTGATTGGCAAAGGGCAATAAACAAAAGAACAGAATCAAAATGAGCCCTGTAATTTTGATCAAATGCCGACGCAAAATCACCAAATGTTTGGTGATTGGCATTTCTTCCAAATCAGGCACAGTGTTCTGTGAATTATTCAGTGAAAGATCTGTCATACGGCCACCTGATATTCTGCTAATGCATCGGTCGAGCTTAATGCAGCAGATTGATCTGTTTTAATTTCGTGCTTTATTTTCATTTGGGGTGTAACCATGGCAAAGATCGTGATCTGACCACGTTCGATGTACTGATAACGTGGGGATAAATTTTTATTGTCAGGTAGGACGGCTTCTTGTTGTTTTTGCGCAGTCTGTTCTATGGGGTGTTGCGTTTGTTGTAATTCATTCATCTGCGCTTGCATACGCGCTTCGAGGTGTTGAATACGTTGCATTTCTTTTTGCATTTCTTCACGAAGTTCGGACATGCGAAGTTCACGGTCAATATCTGTTTGCACGTTACTGATCAGTCGTTTAACTTTCCCGTACCATTTACCTGCAAAGCGGATACCTTCGGGCAGTTTTTCTGGGCCGAGTACGATCAGCGCAATAATGCTGAACACCAGTAATTCGCTAATACCAATATTAAGCATTATGACAACCCCTTAGCTTTGAACTGAGGAATTGGTTTTATTTTGAGCTTCATGCTCTAGCGTGCGAGGCTCATTAAGCTGCGTATTTGCTGCGTCTTCATCACGCATCGATTTTTTGAAATCTTTGACCGCGCCGCCGACATCTTTGCCCAAGTTTTTTAGTTTTGATGTACCAAAGAGTAAAATCACCACAATTGCAAAAATCAGTACATGCCAAATCGATAGTCCAGCCATCTTGTTATCCTCTTGTTGGTCTGCACAACATTTCAGCAGTTGTAGATGACAGTGAAGTGACCAAGATGTTGCAGTTTAAAGACAGCCGCGACGCTTATGTTCAGTGTTACTATGCATGGATTGAGCAGTGAGGGTGGTGTAGTGGCGTTTCTTCTTCCGATATTGGGTTTTTTAAGTGGCCTCGGATTGGCATCATTATCAGGAACCGCATCGCTCAAATCGATTTTCTCTAGCTTACTTGCACGCTGTTTTATTCCAGCCGTGATCATCTACAACATGGTGTTCTATCAAGCAGGAAGTTTAGCACTCATGCTTTTTAGCTTTGGTGTTGCCGTGCTGATGTTTTATTTATTTCGCTGGCTGTTAAAAGATAGTTTACGTGCCTTGTGTGTCAGTTATTTGAACTTGGCTTGGCTGGGTTTTCCTTTTGCCTTAGCACTGTTTGGCCCTGAAATTAGTGCAGCGATGGTGGCTCTGTATGTCGGTGGCTCTATCTTTGGCAATATGTGGGCAGTGACAGCCGTCAGTTCAGCCCAATTACCATGGTCGAGCGTGATGCAAAAAGTGGCGATGTCTCCCCCTGTATTTGCCTTGATGATTGCAGGCGTTTGTCGAATAGTTGGACTGCAGCATTTAGAAGAACATCAGATCTTAGATTGGCTCTATCAAGCTGCAAAAATTGGAATGAGTTTCACGGGGATGTGTGTCTTAGGCATGTGGCTGCGTCAAACCAAGGTACAATGGCGTGATCTGATGAACAGTAGTCGTATTTATGCGATGAAACTCACCGTTGGCGCGGTGATCTGTAGTTTGAGTTATGCCTTTCTTCCAATTCCTCAGATCGAGAAATATATTGGGGTGATGTTTATGCTCTTTTGCTTACCCCCTGCAGCGAATATTGTGGCTTTAGAAACGCATTATCAAGGAACAGGCACTTCGGCGCGTTATATTGCTTCAGGCACGATTATGAGCTGCATCGTCGTCAGTTTTTATGGGTTAATTTTGCATCTTTTTTCGCTTTAAGATGAAAAGTGAATTATAGATGCCCGCAAAGGGCGACTACTTGAGCTGTTTGCGAATCTGCCAATCACGCACGAGGGCATATATCATCGCGATACCTATCAGGCCTGGAAATCCAATTTGACCTTGCGACAGATTAAGCATGATCGACAGTACGATCAACACTGCAAAAATAGCGTAAGTGGTACGAAAGCCTGAGGTGAGCGGGTAGGTCAGTTGCGCCTGGCAATGAGGGCAGCTTAGTTTTTGAAAACCAAGAAAAGAGCGTGTCGGGATTTCAGTTGAAGTGTGATGGCAAGCGTTGCATATGATCTGTATCGGTTGAAGTTCCATAATTATTCTATTTTTATTCAGGGATTGGAGTTAATCTTTGGCATTAAGATTAACTCCAATGCAAATTATTTCAAACTTGCTTTAAATAATTTCATCGCCTGACCACGATGGCTGATTTTATTTTTTTCTTCTTTTGATAATTCAGCGCTAGAAACATTCAGTTCTGGCAGCCAAAACAGTGGGTCATAGCCAAAGCCATTTTCACCACGTGCTGCTTCCATCACTTCACCGCGCCAAACCCCTTGGAAAATTTGTGGGAGTGGGTCTTCAGCATGTTGGACCAAAGCCAAGACACATACAAACATACCTTCGATTGCTTCACCCTCTTTACGGAGCGGTTTGAGGTCAGCAAGCAACTTGGCATTGTTAGCGGCATCATTGCCATGTTCACCTGCATAGCGCGCAGAGTAAATCCCCGGTGCGCCACCAAGCACAGGTACGCAAATGCCAGAATCATCTGCAATGGCTGGCTTGCCTGAAATTTTCGACGCATGACGCGCTTTGATAATGGCATTTTCAACAAAGCTTAGGCCGTCTTCGATGGCATCTTCTATGTTTAATTGACCTTGTGGAATCACTTCAACAGGAAGATTAAGCTCGGCAAACATTTTTTCAAATTCTGCAATTTTGCCTTTGTTATTACTTGCAAGCACTAAAGTGCCTTGAGATAACCAATCAGTTGAAGCCATGTGAATATTCACCATAAAACAAGATTTGAGGCTATTTTAACAAGATGCTGTGGTTGACAGGCAATAAAAAAGCACCCGAAGGTGCTTTTTAAGATTCAAAAACTTATTGTGCCTGAATCCATTTGTCCGCACGGTCACGTGCTTGACGAATTTGGTCTTGGCTTAAGTTGGCTGCCAATGCCGTTTTCTTACCTTCAGATAGGCTGATCACTTTGTTGTCGAGCATGCCATCACGGGTAGAAAGCTCATACCATTGGTATGCACCCATGTAGTTTTTCTTTTGCTCTTCCATCATGGCTAAGTTAAAGCTTGCGCGGTTATCACCACGGCTGGCTGCTTTTTCGAAATATTGACGAGCAAGCGCTTCATCTTTTTTAGTCCCAATGCCATCTGCAAGCATACGACCTACATTAAGCTGTGCTGCAGATAAACCTTGATCAGCAGCAGCCTTATACCATGCAAAAGCTTGACGTTCATCTTTGGCAACGTCTTTACCTTGTTGATATTTAGTGCCTAAGTAAAACTGAGCACCGGGCTGACCTGCTTTAGCAGCTTTACTTAAGCTGTGAATATCCATAATTGAATATTGAGCAGCTTGGCTAGAAACTGAAGATGATGGAGCAACATAATCCGCATGGGCTTGTATGCTAAAAAGTCCAATCAGTAGCGTCGTGCTTAATAATAATTTTTTCATAGAGCGCTCACTCGATAAATTGCGACTTCACCAAATAGATTTGGGAGACGTTTACTGAGTAAACTGTCTTGTTGATCCCCATTCACGGCAAGTCGGTTAATAATCCGGATGTTATTCTCAGCACACAGCGCTTCAAAATCACGGAAAGTACATAAATGAATATTGGGCGTGTTATACCACATATAGGGTAACGCGTCTGAAACGGGCATCATTCCTTTTAATGCAAGGAAAGAACGAGTCTTCCAATGTGCAAAGTTTGGAAAGGTGATAATGGCCTGTTTCCCCACACGCACCATGTCTCTTAAGAGAACGTCTGGTGCATCTACAGCTTGCAAGGCTTGTGCCATAACCACATAGTCAAAAGACTGGTCGGCAAAGCGACTTAAACCTAAGTTCAAGTCCTGTTGGATGATATTTAACCCGCGACTGACTGCAATTGCAATCTTTTCTTGATCAATTTCTAAGCCATATGCACGAATATTGTGCTTTTTGCTCATATGTGCAAGCAGTTCACCGTCACCACAACCTAAATCGAGTACGCTTGAATCTGGTTTAATCCAACGTTCAGCCAGTTGATGATCAATACGCATTAGTTGGTCTCCTTCGGTGTTTCTTGCAGGTGTTTTACACCGCCTAGGAATGCACGTAAGCTTTTCACATATAACGGAATCGGGAACAAGAAAGAGTCATGACCTTGTTCGGCATCAATATCCACATAGCTCACAGGCTTATGATTGCTAATTAATGCATCTACAATTTCTTGCGAACGAGCAGGGGTAAAACGCCAGTCCGTTGTAAATGAAACAACTAAAAATTGACACTTGGTTTTAGACATCGCGGTTTTTAATGATTGCTCATATTCACGTGATGGATCGAAATAATCTAAAGCCTTGGTCATGATCAAATAGGTATTGGCATCAAAGTTACGGCTAAATTGCTCACCTTGATAACGCAAATAACTTTCGACTTGGAATTCGACGTCAAAGCCATACATAAATTTACCTGACTTTAAGTCACGGCCAAATTTTTGTTTCATGGCTTCTTCAGAGAGGTAAGTGATATGACCCACCATACGGGCCAAGATCAAACCACGCTTAGGATAACTGTCATTTTCTAAATAACGACCATCATGAAAATCTGGGTCAGACAAAATAGACTGACGCGCCACTTCGTTAAAGGCAATGTTTTGCGCAGACAGTTTTGGTGTACTGGCAATAATCACGCACTTTTGTAAACGATCTGGATAGTCCACAGACCATTGTAGAGCTTGCATGCCGCCTAAAGAGCCGCCAATCACCGCATACCACTGCTGAATTTCTAAACGATCAGACAACATGGCTTGGGTTTTGACCCAGTCACGGACAGTCACTAATGGGAAATCAGGACCATAAGGGCGATTGTCATTTTCAGGATTTGGAGAGGTCGGTCCAGTAGAACCGCTACAGCCGCCAATATTATTTAATGCTACGACAAAGAATTTTGACGTATCAATGGCTTTGCCTGGTCCAATACATGCGTCCCACCAACCCGGTTTACGGTCATCTTCATGATGATAACCTGCTGCATGATGATGGCCTGACAGTGCATGACAAATCAAAATTGCATTAGATTTGTCTGCATTCAGTTCGCCATAAGTTTCAACCATGAGCTCAAAACGTGGGAGTATGCGATCGCATTCGAGCTCTAACGGCTCTTCAAAAATAAACTTTTGTGGGGTAACTAAGCCCACTGAGTCAGCTGGAAAAGACACAGGAATAATTCGCCTTAAATCTTTAGTATGAATAATAAAAGGATACCACTTGAGGGTATCCTTCTAAAGTCATTTTATTGCTATTTGATATTTATAGCATTGAATTAGACTGCAGCAGCAATCACTTGTTCAGTACTCAAAACACCTTGTTCAATTAAACGGTTAGTGCTGGCAATAATCGCCTCGATAGATGCGGTCACGATGTTGTCATGCACACCTGCGCCGAATGCAGACTTACCTGTACCTTTCACTTGAAGCTCAATCAACGCCAAGGCTTTAGCATGTGCGCCTGAACTGATGCTACGTTCTTCATAGTTCAAGACATCAATCGGTAACTGCAAGGCATTTAAGATAGCAGAGATTGGGCCGTTGCCTTCACCACGTAATTGCTGGATCTCACCGTTCACTTCGACATCAAGCTCAATGACTTGTTTGCCATTTTCATCATGTAAGCGGTAGTTTTTCGCCGCATAATGCGTGTCTTTGGCAGCCACATACGTGTCTTTAAATAAAGACCAGATTGCTTGCGCAGAAATCTCGGTACCGTCTTCATCTGTTTTTTGCTGTACGATTTGCGAGAACTCAATTTGAATACGACGAGGCAACACCACGTTGTAATTTGATTCTAACAAGTACGCAATACCGCCTTTACCAGACTGTGAGTTGACACGAATCACGGCATCATAGTCGCGGCCCAAGTCTTTCGGGTCGATTGGCAAATAAGGCATATCCCACATTTCTTCGTTCTTTTGGAACTCGAAACCTTTTTTAATGGCATCTTGGTGTGAGCCAGAGAACGCGGTGAAGACCAAATCACCAGCATACGGATGACGAGGGTGTACCGGCAAGCCTGTGCATTCTTCAATGATTGAAATGATTTCGTTAATGTTTGAGAAATCTAAGTTTGGCGCAACACCTTGGGTATACATGTTCAATGCAATCGCTGCAACGTCCACGTTACCTGTACGTTCACCGTTACCAAACACACAGCCTTCGACGCGGTCAGCACCAGCCATAATGGCCAACTCAGAAGCGGCAATACCACAGCCACGGTCGTTATGACAGTGCACAGAAATAATCACACCGTCACGGCGTTGAATGTTACGGTGCATCCATTCCACTTGGTCTGCATAGACGTTCGGACCTGAAACTTCAACCGTTGCAGGCAAGTTTAAAATCACTTTGTTCTCTGGAGATGCTTCCCAAATTTCAGTGACCGCATCACAGACATCTTTAGCAACTTCTAATTCTGTTGCAGTAAAACACTCTGGACTGTATTGGAATACAAATTCAGTTTCAGGCTGTTTTGCAGCGTATTCTTTGACTTTCGTTGCGGCATTAATCGCTAATTGTTTTGCACCAGCAACATCAACATTCAACACTTTATTGCGGAAAGTTGGAGAATTTGAGTTGTAGATATGCACGATTGCGCGTTTTGCGCCCTGCAATGATTCAAATGTGCGTTGAATCAGATGATCACGCGCTTGAACCAAAACTTCGATGTACACATCATCAGGAATATGGCCGCCTTCGATCAACAAACGCGTGAAATCGAAGTCGATTTGTGATGCAGAAGGGAAGCCGATTTCAATGTGTTTGAAACCAATTTTCACAAGCATTTGGAACATTTTGAACTTTTGTTCAATGTTCATTGGCTCGAAGATCGCTTGGTTACCGTCACGAAGGTCGGTACTCATCCAGATCGGCGCTTTATTGATTTCGTTATTTGGCCATTGACGGTCTGGTAAGTCTACACGTTGGTACATGCGACGGTATTTTTTGCTTGGATCTGCCAACATCATGTGAAAACTCCTTATAGCACCGTGGATAAATGTCGTGGATAAACGGCAAGGTACTACTTATATAGATTGTGTCTATTCTAGCAATTTACAAGTTTAATTTCGGAGTCTTTAGCCGAAAGTCGAAATAAATCTGTAAAGATTCACATGACTTAGCTTTACCGTAAGCTCGTAAATGTATAACTAAATATTAGTCCATATATTCCGGAAATAATTTCCTATTTTTGCGTCAAGATGCCATTACTGGAAAATATTTTTCTATAAAATTAGCTTTTTTGAAAAATATAATCTTTATTAATCTCATCGACGGTGGCTGTTCCCATCAATGCCATCGTAATCTCAAATTCTTCTTTCAGTATTTTGAGTACATGTGCAACGCCTAAAGCACCCGCAGTCGCTAAACCATAAATGCAGGGACGGCCGACTAATACGGCAGATGCACCCAAGGCTATCGCTTTAAACACATCTGAACCACGACGAATACCACCATCATATAAAACTGGGAAATCCAGAGGCACAACTTTTTTAATCAGTTCTAAGGCGGTGAGAGGGGAAATGCAACCGTCCAGTACGCGCCCACCATGATTCGACACAATAATGCCTTGTACACCGTGTTGCAGGGCAAGTTCAGCATCATGTGGACTGACAATGCCCTTTAAAATAATCGGTAATGAGGTGTTTTGACTGAGCCAAAGGATATCCGCCCATGTCGGCGCGATTTTCATCAGACCTTGAAATAATGGGTGTTCATTTTGCTTGCTTTGAGGTTGTTGAATAAAATGATGAGGCTGAGGTTCATACTTAGGAAGTTCAAAAAATGCATGTCTCTCTCGGTCACGAATTCCTGAATGTGGAGAATCAACGGTCACCACAATCGCTTTAAAACCATGTGCTTCTGCCATTTTGACCAGTGATAATGACTTTTCGCGCTCACCTTGCCAATACAATTGGAACCATTTGAATGGATTGCCCTGCTTTAACTCACGCATATCTGTATTGGTAAACGTACTGAGGATCATATTGCTGCCAAGGACTTCGGCGGCGAGGGCTGTTGCAGCTTCAGCATCAGGATGAAATTGTTGTTGATGTCCGATCGGGGCAACAAAAATAGGGTGCGGAAAGCGCTGTCCTAATATCTCAATTTGGGTATGACCTTGGGTCAGATCTCTGAGCATACGTGGTAGAAGTTGTATCTGTTCAAACTGAGACAAATTGCCACGTACACTGTGTTCATCCATAGAACCACCTTGTAGGTATTGCCACACCATGTGTGACAGGTGCAGTTCAGCCTGTTTTTCGTAATCGGCAATGGTTTGTAAATGAGCAGGAATCTGAGTCAGTGGTTGCAATGGAGAATGTTGACTCATAGAACTGCCCATTGACGTAAAAGATTATGGTAGTGATTCGTCAGTTGTAATATTTCTTTGCTATCGCCTAAATTTTGTCGTAATTGCATAATGGTCTGATCTAAATTAAAAAGCATGCTTCTTTGCCAATCATCTTTGACCATGCTTTGTACCCAAGTACAAGCTGCTATACGGGAGCCTGAAGTCACAGGTTCAACACGATGTAGACTGGTCGCTGGATAAATAATTGCATCGCCAGCATCTAACTTAACTTCATGTTCACCATAAGTATCCTCAATGATCAGTTCACCACCTTCATATTCATCGGGTTCTGATAAAAAAATGGTCATTGAGACATCTGTACGCACAGTTATATTTTTTTCATGATAGTAATGGATTGCATTATCGACATGATTACCGTAGTGACCGGTATCTTGGTAGCAATTGAAAAGCGGAGGCAAGATTTCTTTAGGTAATGCAAAAGATTGAATGAGCAGACTTTCATTAATTTGCGGTAATACTTGCTGACTTAACTGCTGATAGAGCTGACTGTTTGAATTGATTTGTAAATTTTTTTTGATGTTTTGAGCTTGTGCTCCGGCCGAACTTTTTCCTGAAACCCACTGATTATCTTGGTTCATCGCTTGTCTGATGCTTTGAACGTGTTGCTTTGAAAGGACATGAGGGACATGAAGAAGCATAATTTAACCTTAATCTAATTTTAATCAAATCTACATAAGATAAGCATAAATAAAAAAGCCTTAATACAAGATTAAGGCTTTTTTTAGAATATTTAATTTAGAACTTAAAATTAAATGTTAAGCGATAGTTACGTTCAGCACCTGCGATGTAACGTAATCCACCACGGTTGATGCTGTTAATGTAGTCTTCATCAAATAAATTGTTGATGTTGAATTGAATCCCTACATTTGGTGTTGCTTGGTAACTAACCATTGAGTCAAATACCCAGTAGTCAGGGATGACAGCAGGACCGACCTGATTGCCATCTTTGTTTTTAGTCATTTCACCATTGTAACGCGCGCCGCTACCAATGCTCCATTTATCCATATTGTAGGTCGTCCACAATGTGAATGCATCAGAAGGCGTAAATGGCATATTACTTGAACCATCTGCTGAAACTTGCTGGTTACTCGCAGCTTGGGTTACATTTTTAATGTCTGTTTTTTGATGTGTATAACCAGCAATAACTTGCCAATTGTCATTTAAGTTACCAATCACGCCAAGTTCAACCCCTTTAACTGATTTTTCACCAGTTTGGTAGTATTCTTCACCATCTTTTTCCAACTCATTTGTGAGTTCAGTTTGGAAAAGTGCACCTGTTAAGAGTAAACGGTTGTCAAAAAATTCCCATTTAGCACCAACTTCAATGGTTTCAATTTCTTGAGGATCAAGATCTAAGTTGTTATTGCTGCTCGCTGAACCAGATGGGGCAAATGCATTGGCATTACCAATACCGTCACCACCTGTAATAGTACCCGGTGCTTGTTGTTGGATGGCGTAGTTAGCATACAAGCTACCGTTTTCAGTTGGTTTATATAGTGCCCCAACTTTCCAGTTGAATAGGTTGCCGTCATCCTTAAAGCTTTGTGCAACATAATTTGCCGGTTGACCTGAAGCAGCCGTATTCACAAATGTATCGGCATCAAGTTTATAACGATCTAGACGAACGCCACCATTCACAGAAAATTGTGGTGAAATTTCAATAGTATCGAAGGCAAAAATAGAGTAGGTATCCATTTGAGCTTCAGAATCACCATTACCATTGGTATTTCTGACTAAAGCGGTATGTACAGTGCCTTGTGGGTTATACAATGAACTTGTACCGGTAACCGTAGCAGTCCAACCACGTGTTTTCATTTCTTCACGTGTAAATTCAACCCCTGTACTGACATCATGTTTTAAGCGACCTGTATTGAAACTTGTAACCAAGCTAGTTTGGTTAGTTATAATTTCATTTTCAGTATCACTATTATTTGCACTGCCTGAAACGCGCATCGCAGTAGGATCATTCAGGTCAGTTGACGTTGTAGTGAAGGCATTACCTGAGAATGTCGTTAAATATTGATGCTCTGCTTTGCCCCAACGAGAAGTATTTTTGATTTTCGTATTTTCTGATAAATCATACTCTAAACGAGCAGTTGCCATGTCCGCAGTGACATCATCAAAATCTTCAGGTGCACCATAATAATTTGAAGTATCAACTTTATGGCTATTTAGATATGGCGCAAGACTTTTAATACTTGCATTCGTACTTTTATTTGCATCAAACCCTGGTAAACCTACAGTTGGGATACCACCATCCAAGACATTGTCTTGTTCAATATGTAGATAGTCTAAGAAAAAGCGAAGATCTGTGCCTAAACCAAAGCCTGCTGAAAGTGCAGCAGCCCATTTTTCATTTTCAACACCGTCACGACCAATACCGTCTGAGTTTTCACCCATGGCATTAAAACGGATGGCCGTTGTATCGTTTATTGCTTTATTAATATCCGCAGTTGCTCGGTAATATTCATCTGAGCCGAAACCAAGAGTTGCATTGTTAGCGTCTTGAAGTTTTGCTTCTTTTGTTGATAAATTAATTGAACCTGAGGCAGCTGTACGACCATTATCTGTACCAGCAGGGCCTTTAAATACTTCAATTTGTTCGTAATTAAACATGTCTCGAGTAACGTTACCCAAGTCACGTACTCCATCGATGAAGATACTATTTGCTGTATCAAATCCACGCATGGTAACAGCATCACCAGTATTCATTCGTCCGTTTTCACCTAGGGAGAATGTGCCGACACCAGGAACGTTTCGAAGTGCTTCTGTTAGGGTCGTTGCATTTTGTTCTTTTAATACTTTCTCAGGGATAATGGCCATAGTCTGAGTCGTATTTAGTTGAGATTGCGTAAACTTATCTGAAGACGCTTTTTCTACTTTATAATTCTCTTTATTTACAGTTTGATTAATCGTCTCGAGTTGGACAGCTTTTTCTTCAGCCATTACATTGCCTGCAATGATTGAAAGTGATGAAGCAATCGCTGTAGAAACAATTTTCTTACGTGTTTTAATGAAGGCCATTTCGAACCCGATTCGGAGTAGTGAATTTGTATGCGAATAATAATGATTCTTATTTGTTCTTACATCTTTATGTAATTGTTATTCACGATAAATAATCGTATCGTGATAGCCATATTTAATGTAATGATATAACAAGTATTAATTAAGTATCTGTTTTTTATTAAGTATTGATAAAACATATTATTGGTTTGTAATTGATTGAGATTACAAATATAGCCATGATTGTGAATTAAATAAGAATAAATCGTAAATTGTTGATGCAAAAAAACCTGCCGAAGCAGGTTTTTTTATAAAGTGTTATTTAGAATTTAAAGGTTGTACTTAATTGTACGCGGCGGCCTTCTTGAGTATTGCTATAATGGTTGTAATAGCTATTTGCGACTTTCTCATAATCGTTAAAGTCTTTATCAAAGACATTGTACAGAGCAACACCAATATCCCAGTTTGGCGTGACATTAAAGTTTGAACCGACATGTAATAATGCGTATTCCTTGTAGTCACCAAGGGCATCATAAACCTGTTGATTCGCTGCAGTTAGATTGTCATGGGTTGAGGTGAAACGTGCACGTTCACTTCGATACTCACCACGCGCCCATAAATTCATAAAGTCAGCAGCTTGCCATTTAAGCGACGCATTAACTATGTGTTCTGGTGTGTCATTAAGTACAGGATTGCCTAAACTGCTATCTTTAATTTCAGTTTCAGTCCACGTGTAGTTCAGTCCAAATTTCCAATTATCGGCAAATGCCCAGTTTAAACCAGCTTCAATACCATAGACTTCAGCTTCTTCGGCATTCACAGGGCGAGTCACATTCCATGAGTCTGGTGTGCTACGGTTATAATCCATCACCCATGGCGTTCCAACCGATGCCATGAAAGCTTCACAGTCAGCTTTAGACCAATTAATACCCGAAGTCGTTGTGTTATCAGTATTACAGCTAATTTCCTTGTTACCCGTCATGATTTTATCTTCGATTTGACTAAAGAAAGCCGTAACGTTGAAGTCAAAATTATGATTGGTTGAGAAATATGTACCAAATTCAAAGTTTTTACTGGTTTCAGGTTTTAGATTTGGGTTACCAAAAGTTGGTGTACGGCCCTGACCACTGACATTGACCACACCGTCAGTTAAGCGTTCCAAACGTGGGGCTTTATAACCCTCACTATATCCGCCTTTGAAGGTCCAGTTTTCATGTGCATTCCATACCAAATATGCACGTGGCGTCCAAAAATCACCAAACGTATCGTGGTCGTCATAACGAAGACCAAGTGTTAATGCTAGATTGTCGTTCAGCGACCAAGTATCTTCGGCAAATAGACCCAATTGCTCAAAAGAAACTTCTTTTTTTACACGTAAACCATCACTGATACTGGCTTCCCACCATTGACCGCCTAGAGTAATACGGTGGTCTTCAAAATGTTGAGTGGTAAATTTAGTATCAAAAATCGTATCTTCACTTTCTAACACACGAGGAGTGATGGCTGTTGACATCCCTTGTGCACGTGCAGGAATTAAACGTCCAACCGTTTCTGTTTGAGTATTGATAATACTTGACTCAAGTTTACCAATAGCATTATTCCAAGTATGTGCGAGGATCATTTTCTCACGGTTATATTCTTGAGCATCACCATAACCACCGTTTGCACCAAGCGTCCCTAATTGACCTTTGCTATTGTCATACCATTGTTCAGTTTTTTCATATTCAACTGAAATATCATGGTCGCTGTGCGGTGTCAGTGTTAAGCGAGCACCGATAGTTTCTAGATCTGATTTAGTTGGGCTATTTCCGCCACTAAGTTCAGCACCAGTATCATCGTCATCACTACGTATTAAATCTGATTGATCACGTTCCGCTTTACGTGCACGGATTTGTAAGCCCAATAAATCTTGAATGATTGGCCCTGTTAAAAATGCATCGACAGCGCGTTGGTTACCAAAGTCTGAGTGATTTGGCAGCACTGTCCCTTCTAACGTGACCGAACCTGTCCATTCTGGTGAAACTTTTTTGGTAATGATATTGACTACACCACCAATTGCATCAGAACCATATAAAGTAGAAGCTGGTCCGCGGATGACTTCGATGCGTTGGATAGCCGAAACAGGGGGGATAAAACTATTATTCGACTCACCAAATCCATTAGGGGCAATGTCACCTGTACTATTTTGTCGGCGGCCATCAATTAAAACCAAGGTATATTCGGCGTCCATACCACGAATACGAATATTTAATCCGCCGGTTTTCCCTGCTGTAGGGCTAATATCGACACCTTCTACATCACTTAATGCATCTGCAACGGATGTAATTCGTTTATTTTTTAAGTCTTCAGCCGTAATCACGGTAATTGAAGCAGGAGCATCCTTTACTTTTTGTTCAAAGCCCGCTGCAGAAACAACAATGGTCTCCATCTGTTGAGCTTGAGATTCAGCTGTTTCAGCATGTGTGAAACTCGTAGTAGTTACAATTGCCCCAAATAAAGCAGCGGAAAGAGGGTTGAGATTAAATTTACTCATAAAAGAATACCAAATATGGACAAGATAAATATATGAAAATAAATTAAAAAAATATCATTAAGAATAATAGTGAGAAAGTTTCTCATTTTCAATGGTGAATTAAAAAATAATCAATATTTCTTCGAAAAAAGCTGAAAAATTCTAAAAATAAGAAGGGCATCCATGCCTGAATTTATAGTGTTATAATCCATTTTTGTATATCTTTAATTGTTGTCATATAATGTGGCACTTTTTTTTAAAACTGTTTTAACTAACAAATTATCGAGGAAGCCATGCAAGTAACTTCTGAAGCGGTTTCGGGCGTTGCCCGTCGTTTAAATGTATCTGTACCGACGAGCCGTATTAACGAGCAGTTTGAAGCTCGCTTGAAACGCACTGCCAAAACTGTGAAGATCAACGGCTTCCGTCCAGGTAAAGTACCTGTAAACGTTGTTCGTCGTGAATACGGTGCTGGTATCTATCAAGAAGTTGTAAACGACATCATTCGTGACACAGTATTCGAAGCGATCCAACAAGAAAAAATCAATGCTGTTGGTATGCCAAACATTGAAAAAACTGAAATGAAAGATGATGCTTTAGTTTATGAAGCAACTGTAGAAGTTTATCCAGAAGTTGAAGTTAAGTTCGAAGGTCTAGAAGTTGAACGTAAAACAACTTCAGTTGACGACAAAGACGTTGAGAAGATGATTGAAAATCTTCAAAAACAACGCGCTTCATGGGTTGAAACTAAAGGCATGGCTAAAAAAGACATGCAAGTAACTTTCGACTTTGAAGGTACTGTTGATGGCGAGAAGTTTGAAGGCGGCGCTGCTGAAGACTTTAAACTTGTTCTTGGTTCTGGTCGTATGATCCCTGGCTTCGAAGACGGTATCGTTGGTATGAAGAAAGGCGAAGAGAAAGTTATCGATGTAACTTTCCCTGAAGACTACCAAGCTGAAAACCTTGCTGGTAAAGCTGCTCAATTCAAAATCACTGTTAAGCTTGTTGAAAAACAAAAACTTCCAGAAGTTGATGCTGAATTCTTAAAAATCTTCGGTCTAACTGAAGAAGAAGGCGTTGAAAAACTGAAAGCTGACGTGCGTAAAAACATGGAACGTGAAGTGAAAAACGGTCTTCGTAACCAAGTGAAAGGTGCAACTTTTGATGCGCTTGTAGCTGCAAACGAAGTAGAACTTCCAGAAGCAATGGTTGCTCAAGAAATTGACCGTCAACGTCAACAAATGATCCAACAATTCACTCAACAGTTTGGTGCTCAAGGCGCTAAAGCGTTTGATTCAAGCATGCTTCCAGATGACCTATTCAAAGAGCAAGCTGAAAAATCAGTTAAACTTGGCGTATTAGTCAGCAAAGTATTAGCTGATGCTAAAATTGAAGTTGATGCTGCACGTGTTGATGCTTACATCGAAGACATGGCTTCTTCTTACGAAGATCCTAAAGAAGTAATTGAATACTTCAACAACGATAAACAGCAACGTGCTCAAATCGAAGCTGTTATTCTAGAAGACCAAGTTGTAGATCACATCTTAGCTTCTGCTAAAGTAACTGATACAACTGTGAGCTATGAAGACTTATTGAAAGAGCAACAAGCTCGTCAACAAGGCTAATTTCTAGCTTTCAAAAAAAGGCGCATTAAGCGCCTTTTTTTATCGAAATTTGCCCCCAAATAAGTTGTCCTGATTTCACAATGCTTATGAAAAAAATATCTGTTATTTAATTGGGAATCTTTTGCAATTTCGACAAATATCCCTCATATTGTGAATTATGGGTTGAGTCAGAAAAATTTAGGAATAAATAACGTATGTATGTTCCAACAATTGAAAACGCACTAGTGCCAATGGTGGTAGAACAGTCATCTCGTGGCGAGCGTTCTTTTGATATTTATTCACGCCTTTTGCGTGAACGTGTGATTTTTTTAACCGGTGAAGTTGAAGACAACATGGCAAATTTGATTGTTGCCCAAATGTTGTTCTTAGAAGCAGAAAACCCAGATAAAGATATTCATTTATATATCAACTCACCAGGCGGTTCGGTTACAGCAGGTATGGCGATTTACGATACCATGCAATTTATTAAACCTGATGTTGTGACTTACTGCATGGGGCAAGCAGCATCGATGGGTGCATTCCTGCTTAACGCCGGTGCTAAAGGCAAACGTTACTGTCTTGAAAATGCCCGTGTCATGATTCACCAACCACTCGGTGGTTTCCGTGGTCAGGCATCTGACATTGAAATTCATGCACGTGAAATTCTATTCATCAAAGAACGTTTAAATCGTTTAATGGCAGAGCATAGTGGTCAAGACTACGAAACTGTTGCTCGAGATACTGACCGTGACAACTTTATGACAGCGCAAGCTGCGAAAGAATACGGTCTTGTGGACGAAGTTTTATCTAAACGCCCATAAGTTTTAAAGAATTAATTATTGGAGTGAATATGTCCGAACATCCTCAAGGACAAAAGCATTGTTCATTTTGCGGTAAAATGCAGTCTGAAGTCGGGAAACTGATTGCAGGTGAGGACGCGTACATCTGTAATGAGTGTGTGGACGTATGTCTTGACCTAGTTCAGACCAGTCAGCAAGTTGAATCAAATGACTGGGCAACTCGTCCTTTACCAAAACCGCATGAAATCCGTGCTGCGCTTGACCAATATGTGATTGGGCAAGATGTTGCGAAAAAGACCCTCTCTGTTGCGGTATACAACCACTATAAACGCCTAAAAGTTGGCACCAGTGGTAAAAAACCAGAAGACGGAGTAGAGATTTCGAAAAGTAACATTATGTTGGTTGGACCAACAGGTTCAGGTAAAACGCTGCTTGCTCAGACACTTGCGCGTCTTTTAGATGTGCCATTTGCGATGGCAGATGCAACGACTTTAACTGAAGCCGGTTATGTGGGTGAAGACGTTGAGAACATTGTTCAAAAACTCCTTCAAAAAGCCGATTACGATGTAGAAAAAGCACAAAAAGGCATTATCTATATCGATGAAATCGACAAAATTACCCGCAAGTCTGAAAACCCATCGATTACTCGTGATGTATCGGGTGAGGGTGTTCAGCAAGCGTTATTGAAAATGATCGAAGGTACGGTTGCGTCGATTCCGCCTCAAGGTGGTCGTAAGCATCCGCAGCAAGAATTTATTCAAATTGATACTTCAAACATCCTGTTTATCTGTGGTGGCGCATTCTCTGGTCTAGAGAAAATCGTACAGCAGCGTCAGGAAAAAGGTGGTATTGGCTTTACAGCTGAAGTGCGTAAGAAAGATGAAACTAAAAAACTATCTGACTTATTCCGCCAAGTTGAAGCGACAGATTTGGTTAAATTCGGTCTGATTCCTGAATTTATTGGTCGTTTACCTGTCATTGCTACCTTGGAAGAACTCGACGAAGAAGCATTGATGCAGATTCTGACTGAACCAAAAAATGCATTGACACGTCAGTACCAATATTTATTTGAAATGGAAAATGTTGACCTCGTATTTGAAGACTCAGCATTGCGTGCCGTGGCTAAAAAAGCCCTTGACCGTAATACGGGTGCACGTGGTCTACGTTCGATTTTAGAAAATTCATTGCTTGAAACGATGTATGACCTACCAAGTCGTTCAGATGTGGGTACGGTTGTCGTCAATGAAGCGGTGATTAATGGTGAAGCGGAACCTGAATTTAAATCAGAACGTCAACCAAAGAAAACTGAAGAAGCTGCACCGAAGTCAGATTTAAAAGTTGTGAACTCTAAATCTGCTTAAGCGCTATTCGTCTGAAACGTGTGTAAATCCAAGATTTGCACACGTTTTTTATTTCCAAAAATAAAAGCAGAATGTTAATCTCAGCAGGATGGCGTGGATGCCTGAATGTAAAAAACTGAAAACAAAAGTGTAAAAATAAAAAAAGACGCAGTGAGGGATAATCATGCGTGGAGTTGCAATTCTACTTTTAAGCAGTGTAGCGCTGCTGGGTTGTCATGGAAAATCAGCCGTTGAGCAAACGTCATTGGCTTCAACATTAAAGCCTGTGGATCCTGAAAGTACACCGGGTCATATTGAGCAATATCGATTGGGTATGTTTACCATTGGTGGTTGGGTCAATCAGAAACAAGGCCGACATTTTCAAGAAGTAAAAGCTCAGCATGACCAAGCAGCGATTGTGTATTTATATCGTCCAGACAGTAAGTGGAACCGCCAAGAAATTGTGGCTAGTAGCTTATTTCTGAACAGTGAGCGTATTCCAAGTTTATTGAATAATCATTATTACTGGGTGGAGTTACCGGCGGGGAATTACCGCTTATCATCGAGTCGCCCTTTGGGGGTGAATCATTTTCAAAAGCCTAAATATTTAGACTTTGATGTTGAAGCAGGTCAAACTTACTTCATTAAATATGATGAAGAGAATTTATCCAGTAAAAGAACGGTTTCAGGGCCATTGCTGCTCATGCCTGAAAAAATTGGTCGAAATGAAATCGCATTTACAGAGTTGAAATCCAACAGTTTTAACTTTGTGGCAAAAGATCAAAACACTGGAAAAGTGCGGAAAAGTGCGCAGAAGTTGAAGGCACCTCATTATGATCCTGCGGAAGATGTGCAGTTGACCAAGCCTTTTAAACTGTGGAATCCATTAACTTGGTAATGTAATTAGCCGTTGTTTTTAGTGTGTGAAAGCATTAAATAGCGAATGTCATTCGACAGACAGTCTAAATATTGACAATAAAAAAGCACCCGATGGGGTGCTTTTTTAGATCTTGAATGTGGCGAAATTAGTTCGCAGCAGCATCAACTACTGGGATTTTACCAATTTTTGCTTGCCAGATTTTTGGTGCAGTTGCGTGAACAGAAGTACCATTTACGTCAACAGCTACAGATACAGGCATGTCTTTTACAACAAATTTGTAGATCGCTTCCATACCTAAGTCAGCAAATGCTACAACTTCAGCTTCACGAATCGCTTTCGATACTAAGTACGCAGCACCACCGACAGCCATGAGGTAAGTTGCTTTGTTGTCTTTGATTGCTTCAACAGCAGCAGGACCACGATCCGCTTTACCAATCATACCGAACATACCAGTTGCTTCAAGCACTTGACGTGTGAACTTATCCATACGTGTTGCAGTTGTTGGGCCAGCAGGACCAACGACTTCGTCACCGACTGGATCAACAGGGCCAACGTAGTAAATAAATTTACCTTTTAGGTCAACTGGAAGTTCTTCACCTTTGTTTAACATGTCAACCATACGTTTGTGCGCAGCGTCACGACCCGTATAGATTGTACCGTTAAGAAGTAGTGTGTCACCTGGTTGCCAAGAGTTCATTTCTTCTTGAGTGATGTTATCTAAGTCAACACGTTTAGACGTTGATGAATCCCAAGTTACTGCAGGATAGTCTTCAAGGCTAGGCGCTTGAATATGCGCTACACCTGAACCGTCTAATTGGAAATGTGCATGACGAGTTGCAGCGCAGTTAGGAATCATACCCACTGGTTTACCTGCAGCGTGACATGGGTAGTCTTTGATTTTGATATCAAGAACAGTCGTTAAACCGCCAAGACCTTGAGCACCAATACCTAAAGCATTTACTTTTTCGAAGATTTCGATACGAAGTTCTTCGATTTGGTTTTGTGGGCCACGACGAAGTAATTCGTCCATGTTGATTTCTTCCATCAATGCTTCTTTTGCAAGCATCATGGCTTTTTCAGCAGTACCACCAATACCGATACCGAGCATACCAGGAGGACACCAACCTGCACCCATTGTTGGAACAGTTTTAAGTACCCAATCTACGATAGAGTCAGAAGGGTTAAGCATTGCAAGTTTAGATTTGTTTTCTGAACCGCCACCCTTAGCAGCAACAGTAATATCAACTTTATTACCCGGAACGAGTTTGTAGTGAATTACAGCAGGGGTGTTGTCTTTGGTATTTTTACGACCAAAAGCAGGATCAGCTAATACTGATGCACGAAGAATGTTTGAGTTTTCAAGATAACCTTGACGTACACCTTCGTTAATTGCATCGTCTAGGCTCATGGTTAAATCAAATTTAACGTCTAAGCCCACTTCAAGAAATACGTTCACAATACCCGTATCTTGACAGATAGGACGATGGCCTTCTGCACACATACGAGAGTTAATTAAAATTTGTGCAATCGCGTCTTTTGCGGCTTTGTTTTCTTCACGGTCATACGCACGGCTCATCGCTTGGATGAAGTCCTGTGGGTGATAGTAAGAAATGAACTGAAGCGCATCTTTTACCGATGTGATCAAGTCATCTTGCTTGATAATAGTTGTCATACAAATATCTCTTGAGCGGGCTGATAGCTAGCGGGCTAAATTATAAGACAAAAACACAGTTGTGTGGGTATTTCGCTTAATCTTTGGCCGAAAGTTTAATAGGCTTAAACAGCGCCATGTTTCGCTGTCATCAATATCCTAAAAATGACGTTTTCACTGTCATATTTCATGAAATATTTGTCACATAACTAGAGGAGAAGATTTGTTTTTGTTTCTAAGATTATGAAATTAAATAATATTTATTATTTTTGGATATGTCATATTTGTCATATAACTGTCATAAAACTTTTACATAATGACGTCATCAAAGTTAGAGTGTGAATTATATGGTTACTCCAGTGTTGTCAGTTATTGGTTTTTCTCTATTTATCGCAGCAACTTGGTTCTACGGTCAACAAGAAGATCAAGCCTAAAGCTTTATCTTCTTTTTTTTTGCTTTAAATTTTATAAAAATAATATTCTTCTTCAAATCTTCAAATCTTCAAATCTTCAAATCTTCAAATCTTCAAATCTTCAAATCTTCAAATCTTCAAATCTTCAAATCTTCAAATCTTCAAATCTTTAGTTTCAATGATCAATTTTGTGTAAAAGTGCTTTAAAATTGAGTCTAAACGCGACAACATTTGATTATTTAACATATTGCCAAACATCAGGATCTTCATAATTTTCATCGATATGGTAGCCTTGTACTATAACTTCTTTTTCATCAATTTCTCTTGATTTTTTATTTCTTATCAGCTCATTTGCAAATGCTTGTTCTAACTCTTTTGAGGTCATTTTGTAAGTATCAATATTATTCTCTGAATCATCCATTGAATTTCTTTCATCATAACGAATCGTATTGAAAGCATAACGAACCATATATTGTTCTTTACCATCTTCAGTTTTTTGAGTTTGTTTTATACTCAGATCCAAAAGAATACCATTGGCATATAATCGGTAGCCTATAGTGTTCCCTCCAACTGTATTTATTATCTTTTTCCATTCTTCATAATTAAAGATATAAGTCGGGTCAATGACATCACCTGATTTCATTAGATATCGAATATTATCTTCCTTTGCTATTCGTGCAGAAAAACGATAGAAATAATTTTTCCATTCGGCCTGATTTATACGTCTCATTAAGTCAACATAAGCTTGGTGGGCTTGTTCAGGACGTACAAATTCCTCTTTGTTTAGCCCTGCATTAATATCAAGCCCTTGTATTCCATCCTCATTATTAAACGATGTTCCTAGAACTGAAAATACATGATCTATCACTAAGCTATTCTCACCATTTTCAACTTTAATCTGACCTAAGTTGGGCGGTGTAAAATCTAACTCTTTAAAACCTGCTCCAGATGGATGACTATCGGGATGCCCAAGATTATGTTGAGAAAAATCTTTAAATCCTTGTTTGCCTAAATGTAAACTAAAACGCAGTTGATTCATGACATTATTCTCTGTATTTTTTGCACTAGGTTGACAAGCTGAAAGGAGATAACCCACCATAAAAATAACAATGCAGTAATTAAATTTTTCCATCATTACTATCCTTTCCAACTGTAAAATTAGCTTTGCTATCGCCCCATTTCGCAATAATTTTTAGTTCTTCTTCTAAAAAGTATCTTCCTTTATCACTTTGCATTAAACGATGATATTTTTCTGCTGCTTTATTAATCCATTCCATACGGCTATCATAATTGGCGACTTTAGTGTTTGATAATGGTTCGCTGTATACTGTTTCTGGTACCTTATCAAGTACACCGGCGTGTCGCCCCTGATATTCTCTTTCCATGTTTTTGATATTATAAGAACTCGGCAGAATACTTTTCAATTTTTGGTAGATATTCAAAAGCACTTTTAATTTCTAAAGTGCTTTTAAGTTTTTAATTATGGGTAAACAATTTGACCAAGGAATGTTTATAACTTCTTCTTTAATATGAGTAAATTTGGAAACATCACGTTGAGTTCGGCATTGATTAAAAGAGGATGAAGACATGCTCAAAGCATAATGCCAAGGTGCAATATCCATAAATAGCCATAAGTTACCTTTTGCAAAAGTATGTACAGGATCACGAATTACCCCTAGTGGAATCCATTTATATCCCCATGCAGTTAAACCATGTTTAACAATGGCAGCTAAGATTATTTGAAGCAAATGCACCTAAGCCCATCCAATAGTAACGACCAACTAAATCCTTGTTTCCATGTTTTTCTTTTTCTAGATAAATATTGGCATAAACTGAAGCAATACGTCACGCCCTAGTTTCATATCCAGGCTCTAATTTATGTAAATTTTTCCTTTTATTTTTTAAATTAGATATGTGTATCAGAGTTTTGATTTCTTTTTTTAAGCGAAGAATGAATACATTATTGGTCATGTACCAAATACTCAAAATTCAGCCATAGAATTTAAAAGAAATTTCTACTAATTCTGAGTCTTTTCAACATAATGGCAGTTATACAAAACAAAAAACCACCCAGTCTTTCGAAAGGGTGGTTAAGAACTCGAAACTAAAATTAAGCTTCTTGTTGTTCGGATTGAATCGCCGTTAATGCAATGGTAAACACGATGTCATCGACCAATGCGCCACGAGACAAGTCATTTACAGGCTTGTTTAAACCTTGCAGCATTGGGCCAACACTGACTACATTTGCAGAACGTTGAACTGCTTTATAGGTTGTATTACCTGTATTTAAGTCAGGGAAAATAAACACATTGGCACGACCAGCCACTTTAGAGTCAGGTGCTTTAGAGCGTCCCACACTTTCCACCGATGCAGCATCGTATTGAAGCGGGCCATCAATGAGTAAATCTGGACGGCGTTCTTTTGCAATACGTGTTGCTTCAGCCACTTTCTCGACATCTGCGCCTGCACCAGAAGTACCTGTTGAATACGAAATCATTGCGATACGTGGGTCAATACCAAAAGCTTTCGCTGAATCTGCAGATTGAATCGCAATCTCTGCAAGCTGTTCTGCATTTGGATCTGGATTAATGGCACAGTCACCGTACACATAGACTTCATCTGGTAGCAGCATAAAGAACACAGAAGAAACCAATGAATAATCAGGTGCGGTCTTAATCAATTGGAATGCAGGACGTACAGTATTCGCCGTAGTATGTACTGCGCCTGAGACTAAGCCATCCACCTGATCGAGTGCAAGCATCATGGTGCCTAAAACAACAGTATCTTGTAGCTGTTCACGTGCTTGTAGATCATTGAGTTTGCCTTTACGCAGCTCAACCATTTTAGGCACATAGTTTTCACGAATCAGATCTGGATCAATAATTTCCAAATCATGTGGAAGTTCGATATTACGTGCTTTTGCAACTTCAATCACGGCTTCAGGTTTTGCCAATAAAATACAGTGTGCAATGCCACGTGATTGACAAATGGCAGCCGCCTGAATGGTGCGTGGTTCATCACCTTCAGGTAGAACAATCCGTTTTTTCGCAGCAATGGACTTTTGTACCAATTCATGACGGAATGCAGAAGGGGACAAGCGTGGTTGATATGAACCATTTAATACTTCAGTAATCCATTCAGCATTGATGTGGCTTGAAACAAAGCGAGTCACTTGCTCTGCACGTTCGACGTCATCGACAGGAATTTCATTGCCTAAATTTGAAAGTTGTTGTGCCGTTTCAAACGTGCTTAAAGGCGTATGTAAAATCGGTAAGCCTTGCTTAATCGCGGTTTGGCAGAAATCTAAAACTTGTGGGTTCGGTTGATGATGTTCAGTCAAAACCAAACCGGCAAGTGGAATACCATTGCTACTTGCAAGGCTAGAAGCCAACAACACATCAATACGGTCAGAGGCGCTGATAATCAGTTCGCCTGCCACAAATTTGTGAAGTTCATGTTCAATATTAGATGCAACTAAGCTGCTATGCAGTACGCGGCGATGAGCAGCATCGCCTTGGTTGATCCATTCTGCTTGGATATGCGTCGCCAAGTCAGACATGCGCGGTACGCTGAGCGTATTACTAAATGGAACGAGGCCAATGACAGGTAGCTGTGTAGAACCCATTTGCGGATTACTTTGTTGTAATTCGAGCACAAATTTATTGGTATCACTGATTAAACGCAGATTTGGATCAAGCGTGACAGGAATTTGCGCAGATTCTTCTGGCAAACCACGTGTGCGCATAAATAAAACGCCCGCAGTACGTTCAGATGCCGCACCACCGAATTGGCGTAGAGAACTGTCAATTTTCTCAGCAGTTTTAGTGGCATTTTGAATATCTGCTGTGCTGACAATAATTACTTTAGCATCAAGAGCTTTTGCTAAAGTTGCGTTGAGTTCTGAGGCAAAGTTATCTCGGCTGTTTGGAACCAAGCCTTCAACAATAATCAGATCATGCTTTTTTGCAATTTCACGGTGCAAACGAACCGCTTCTTCGAGCAGTTCATCACTTTCATCATGACTGAGTTGCTTCACGATGGTGGCATGATGAATAGGTTCTACCGTTTCATTATTAAATAAATGACGATAAAGAGCCGTTGTACGGTCTACAGTATCTGCGACATTTTCCTGTGAAAATGGTTTCAGAAAACCTGCTTTGACCCCTTGGCATTCCAAAGCATAAATTAAACCTAAGCATGCAGATGTTAAACCTACACCTTCCCCAGTTGGCACGAGTAAAATTGTTTTCATACGGTGTCTAAATTAAAGCTAAAAATTAATATTGAAGGCGAAGGGGCTGATGTGATTGCTTATGCAATCGCAGCTTCAGCATCAGACTTTTTTGTAACAGACGCTGTCACCTCGTCTACAACATGCTCAGTTTCTTTGGCAATACGGCCTTCTTCATCGGTTGGAACAACCCAAATTTGTGGGCCAGTACCGTGGTCAATACGACCTTCAGTACCGCGTTTTAAGTTGTCATTTAATTCTTTACTCAGGTTGAAACCAAAGTGCGGTAAGTATGAAACTGTTTTTTCACGAATGTAGGCAGAATTTTCACCAATACCACCAGTAAAGAATAAACCGTCAATACGTGGTAGACCACAGCTGAGGCCTGCTAAAGATTTTGCTAAACGGTAACAGAATACTTCAATGGCAAGTGCGGCATCTTCGTTGCCTTGTTCCGATGCTTCGATCAATGTACGCATGTCATTTGAAAGATCAGACAAACCGAGTAGGCCTGATTGGCTGTTCAGCATCTTGTCGATTTTGTAGATATCCCAACCTAAGTTGCTCGCAAGGAAGCTGTGAATACTTGGGTCAACATCACCACTACGTGTGCCCATGACCACACCTTCAAGTGGAGTCAGACCCATTGACGTATCTACAGATTGACCATTCCAAATCGCACAAGTCGAGCTACCATTGCCTAAGTGAGCAGTTAACCAACCACCTTGTTTAAAGCTACCTGCCAACATTGAGCCACGCTCAGATACGTAGGCATGGCTAGTACCGTGGAAGCCATAACGACGCACGTTATGCTGTGTGTACAAGAATTTTGGTAATGCATAACGGTATGCATGAGACGGCATGGTTTGGTGGAATGCTGTATCAAATACGGCTACTTGCGGAAGTTCAGGGAACAAGCGCATGGTTGCTTCGATCCCTACCAAGTGAGCCGGGTTATGCAATGGAGCAAGTGGAGTTGCTTCACGAATACGTTCAATAATTTCTGGTGTTAAGAGCTCAGCTTTGGTTAATGTACCGCCGTGAACAACGCGGTGACCAATCGCTTGAGGATTATGGTGAGCCAAACGCTCTAAAATAGTTTCAAGGGCTTTTTCATGGTCAGCATGTGGAATAGACAGCTCAAGCGCATCACCACCTGTAGTGACCCCTTTAATACGTGCATCAGCAGAACCTAGGTTCTCGGCTAGACCAAAAATACGATCTTCACGGCGCTCAGAAACTAACGCATATTTGATAGAAGAAGATCCGCAGTTAATTACTAATACTGATGTAGACACGTTTAAATACCCGAATTCTAATTGAAATACTTATCCATAATATTGATCTGATTGCAGTTGTATTGATTGATACAATTTAGATCTGTGATGATGTTTTATCATGGGTTTTTTTATCGTCCTAGATAGACTTTAGGAGATTAGACTTAAGCACTATCGACCCTGAGCACAATAATAATTAAAATTTATCAGTTCATAGTTTTCATTTATTAATAAAATAGTCCTCAAAATTTATACGATTTAAGGGATATACATAGAACATAACATGCGTTCGCTGCGCTGTAATCCTCAAATTGTTGCAAAAAAGCAGGTAAATTTAACTTTTCTCATTCTTCTTAAGTATTTAATTGTCAAAAAATCTGTTTTCGATTCTATATCCTGTGTGTTTGCAGGCTTATATTTCAATATGTGAACCCTGGGTCTAATTTTTTAAATCGCCATAAAAAAGCTGCACCTTTACTCAGAAAAGCACAGCTTTCATTATCTTATTTAGTGTTATTGACGAATTTGACCATCACCAAACACAATCCATTTTTGAGAAGTCAGACCTTCTAGGCCGACTGGTCCGCGTGCATGGATTTTATCGGTTGAAATGCCGATCTCAGCACCAAGACCATATTCAAAACCATCTGCAAAACGCGTCGAGGCATTGATCATCACTGAACTCGAATCTACACGCGCCAAGAACTGACGAGCCAGACTAAAGTTTTCGGTAATGATCGAGTCGGTATGGTGTGAGCCATATTTGTTGATGTGCTCAATCGCTTCATCTAAGCCAGTAACGACTTTCACTGCCAAAATCGGGCCTAAGTATTCGGTATACCAATCTTCTTCAGTTGCAGGAACAATCGATTCACCCAAAATGCGCTGCGTTTCAGCACAGCCACGAAGTTCAACTTTTTTCTCCGCATAAAGTTCAGCAATGCGTGGTAAAAACTCTTCAGCGACATTTTCATCGACAAGTAAGGTTTCCATGGCATTACATACGCCATAACGGTGTGTTTTGGCATTGAGCGCAATAGGTAATGCTTTTTGCAAATTAGCCTGAGCTTCCACAAAAACATGGCAGTTACCATCAAGATGTTTGATGACCGGCACACGTGCTTCATTGGTAATACGCTCAATTAAGCCTTTACCACCACGAGGTACGATCACATCGACATATTCAGGCATAGTAATTAATTGGCCAACCGCAGCACGGTCTGGGGTATTAAGCACTTGAACGGCATGCTCAGGTACACCTGCAGCAGTTAAGCCATGTTGAATCGCTGCTGCAATTGCTTGGTTAGATTCCAAAGCTTCAGAACCACCACGTAAAATAATCGCGTTACCTGATTTAAGCGCTAAAGATGCGGCTTCAAGCGTTACATTGGGGCGAGATTCGTAAATCATGCCGACAACACCTAGCGGCACGCGCATTTTGCCCAGCTGAATACCTGTCGGACGAAAGGCCATATCGGTAATTTCGCCAATCGGGTCAGTGAGTGCGATTACATCTTTTAGACCTTGGAGCATGCCTTTAAAGCGTGTGGGGGTAAGTTCTAAGCGATCAAGTAGAGCACTATCCAAGTTGTTGTTATGCGCTTTGGTCATATCCACTTGGTTAGCTGCCAAAATTGCAGTTTCACTGTTTTGTAAAGCAGTATAAATTGCTGATAAGGCATTATTTTTAGTCTGGGTAGAAGCCCCTGCGAGCACACGTGATGCTGTGCGTGCTTGCTGTCCTACCGTTTGCATGTATTGTTCAATAGACTCTTGCATAGCGGTTTGATCACTTAGAAATTTCAACTCGATATTAACAGCCTGTGACTGAACAATGAAGCACTTAAGTGCATATTCGACTGTACTTGCTGACCAGAATTAACATTTTGAAATTGTTTTTAGAACAAAAGTAGATAAGCGGCGGGGATATCAGTTGCTTGTAAAATGAACCTCTGTATAGAATGAAACAATAGCGACATTGAAGTCGTACAAATAACGATTAAAGAGCAGGACGCTAAGTCGAGCAGAGTCTCTAAATGAATTCCTGACAATAAAAATAAGGCAGGAATGGAGGAAAGGAATATGAATTCCATTATCCAAATGGATCCCACCGTACAGGAAAGTACGCATTACAGTTTTTTCGATCTATATGACAAGCAAAGCTTTAAACAGCCTGCCAGAACGACATGGATTGATGGCTGGAAGGTCGAATATATGGCCATTGCACAACCTGAAACGATTCATCGCACCCCGATTGTTATTATTGGTGGGGCATTTCAAAACTTTAATTCCTACAAATATTGTGTCGAACAATTATTTGCGGCAGGCCCAATTATTTTAATTGATTTACCCTCCATGGGCTCAAACCAGCAAATTACCAATGTCGATACTTCGGTGTCGGCAGGGACTTTAGAGTTGGGTGATCTGGCGCAGATGTTGGGCGTTTGGTTGGATATCGTCGGGCTAGAAAAAGTATCCGTGATGGGGATGTCACTAGGTTCAGTGGTGGCAGCAGGTCTGGCCGATCAACGTCCTGAATTGATTGATCGCATGATTTTAATGGGCGTGATGCAAAAAACGCGCAAGAGCTGGCGCATGTTGCTTGAAGAATCCTTGCACTTAATGAAAGAACAGCGCATGGATGAATTTGGTCAAGCGGTGATTTTGTATTTGGTCAATCATGCCAAACTGGATGTGACGCGGATGTCACCGACAGCGAAGCGTTTGTTCTTTAGACAAATGGCTGAATTCACCAATACCGAACAAGAGCGTTATGACATTAACTGTAATCGTTTGCTGCGTTTGCAAGACGTGCCGATTCCACAGTGTGATGTATTGGTGTCATGCGGGCAGTACGACAGTTTTACTTTGCCACATGAAAATGCGGGCTTTGCATTGCAATGTCCGAATATGCAATTTGCTATGATTGCCAATGCGGATCATTTACCGCAGTTGCAACGCCGTAAGGAAACCATGAATTTGTTTGCAACTTATCTACGCGGTGAGTCTATTCAGCAGTTGGAAGGGATCATTCCAATGAGCCGTGAGCAAATGCAAAATATTGAACGCCGTGGCGAAGCGCGTGTAAGTGTACAACAGCCATTCACGCATTTATCTCATCGCCATTCAGACCTTGTGGTTGATACTCAAATTATGGATTTAAATTATTTTGGTGTGTTGTTGAATGTGCAGGCTGAAATGTTGGACTCCATGCACGCATATCCACGAGATTTGGCTTTACATCTAGAAGACGAAGAAGGTGAGTTTAAAATTGAATGTCTCATCTTTGACGTTGTGGATACACAGGTTCGCGCTTTGTTTAAGCATGGTAGTTTTGAGTTGGCAGAGCGCTTATTACGCTTTGTACAACGCCAAAAAGAAGATGTATTGTTATTAGAAGCCGTCAGTTAAAACATGAACAACTAAAAAAAACAGCGCTTTAGCGCTGTTTTTTTGTTTTGGCATGGACCATCCAAACCAAATCGCCACAGTGCTGCTCTGCATCGTGGAAAGGAATCACTTGTTCATGTTGCTGTTGTGGAAAGTATAAGGCCGGCTGAACGACTTTTACTTCTTCAAATCCTGTATGGGTGAAAAACTGCTGTAATTCAGCAGGGGATTGAAAATGAAAAGTAAAAGCGCTGCGAGACATGACTTTGAGTAATTTACTACTGGCCCAAATAAAACGTGCTAAACGGTTTTTAACGGGTTCTGGATAGATGTCGGTCAGATAATGTAATTCCTGAAACGAGGCGCCATATTCGGTGATCCCTTGCAATAACTTATTCAGTAGCGTTTGATCAAAATAATTAATTAGCCCTTCACTAATCACCACCAAAGGACGTTCAGGGTTGAAACTCTGAAAAATACGTTCAAAATCTTGTGTGAAAATGTCGCCAGTTAAGACCTCGGGGGCATGCGGGTCAATCTGTTTGAGTGCCTGTGTTTTGATTTTTGCCATATCTGGCAAGTCGAGTTCACGATAGTCAATTTCAGGATGTTTGGTGCGAAAATTCCAACCGCGCGGGGAGAGGCCACAGGCAATTTCAAGGACTTGTAGCTGAGGGTGTTGGGCAATGAGTTGATCTAAATGTTGATCGATCATGGCATGGCGCTGTTTGAGCGTCGAGCGCATGCTACCGCCCACATTCTTTTCTGCCCAGCTTTCTAAAGGATGGACTAAACGTGCTAAAAATTTGCCTTTACGTGTGGCAAAAACGGGATGCGAAATCCCCATGCTGTACCAAATATAGCCGGTGTAATGTGCAGTAAAGGAAATGTGTCGATGTTCCGATAAACTTTGTGTCATGTCGTCCTGACCTAATGTTGTTTTTATTGGCAATTTTTGTATAGCGCCGAAGCACTTATTTTGTCTTCATCATAAATCAAAAAGGAGCACCTTGTCGTGCTCCATTTTCTAGAATTTTGAAAGTCTTGGATTAGCAATATTGATTTTTAAAATCCACAATACGGTTACGCACGTTTTGCCAGTCCGCCCCGAGTTCAATGCTTTGTCCAATCTCAATCTGTGGGATTTTACCGCGCATACGTTCTAGGCGTTCTTGATTTGGGAGAGCCAAGTTTTGAATGCCATCCAGCGCAATGCATGCAGATTCACGGTTATTACATACAAGGCCCATATCACAACCTGCATTTAATGCTGCTTGCATACGAGCATCTGCGCCGCCAGCGACACAAGCGGCTTGCATGCTTAAATCATCGGAGAATAAAACGCCATCAAATTGGAGCTCTTGACGTAAGACTTTCTGAATCCAATACGGTGAAAATCCAGCAGGATTAGGATCAATATTTTCATAAATCACATGCGCAGGCATTAAGGCATCAAGCTGTGGTTGCAGTTGAATAAAGCTTTGCATGTCTTTTTGGTAGATCTCTTCATAACTACGATGGTCAATAGCAGCAGCGACGTGTGAGTCTGCTTTCACTGAACCGTGGCCTGGGAAATGCTTACCTGTAGATGCCATTCCTGCACGTTTCATACCTTTTAAGAAAGCACTTGCCAGTGGAATGATATCTTGCATATTTTTGGCAAAACTACGGTCACCAATCACATCACTAACATCATTTAGGTCCAGCACTGGTGCAAAACTAAAATCGATGCCGACCGCAAGGACTTCAGCTGCCATCAACCAGCCACATTGTTCAGCCAGTTCAACAGCTTTTTCAGGTTCAGTTAAGTAAAGTTCTCCAAACTTACCCATAGCTGGTAGGAGTGTGAAGCCTTGTTTTAAGCGTTGTACACGACCACCTTCCTGATCGACCGCAATTAAAATATCAGGACGAATTTGACGCATATGGTCGGTTAGGGCACGAACTTGTTCAGGAGATTCAATGTTACGACCAAATAAAATCATGCCGCCAACTTGTGGTGCCTGTAATAGTTCAATATCTTCTTGGGTAAGTTCTGTGCCAGCAATGTCGAGCATTAATGCGCCAATCATATTCGGTGTCCGTGTTGGAATTTTTAAGGAAAAACAATACCTGAATTCTGCAATGATTTGCTACACTTTGTCAGCAGAGAATATGATAAAACTACACGACATAAACATATTAAGTTGTTTAAGATTTTGAATCTATTCAATTCAGGTCGAAAACCAACACGGTAATATTGGTCTTAATACCAAGGAAGTACAAATTATTTATGAAACTTCAAACATTAGCTTGTGCCGTTGCGATTGCGACAGGTGGATTCTTTTTCACTCATGTGGTGAATGACGCAATTGCTGCCAATAATACAGAAGCAGTGAGCGCGGGTACCATTCAGCCCACACAAGAGCAAGCCTTGGTCTCACGTCAGCTTGCAACATTGGTAGACCGTCAACACTATTTAAATCAGCGTTTAGATGCCAATACCTCTAACCGTATTTTAGATTTTTATATTGATAGTTTAGACGCTGAACATACGTTGTTCTTGGCATCGGATATTGAAAATTATAAAAAACGTTATGGTTCAACTTTTGGTGCAAATCTCAAAGCGGGCAATTTAACAGGGCCGTATGCGATTCATGCGCAATATCGTGAGCGCTTAAAACAGTTCTACACCTATATGTTGGAAGAGCTGAAAAAGCCACAGAATTTAAATCAACCGAATAACTACATCGAAACTGATCGTGAAAAAGCACCATTCTTTAAATCGACAGAAGAGCAGCGTGCGCATTGGAATAAAATGTTGGTCTCTCAGCTGATCAATTTAACCATCAGCAAAGAAGAAGAGAAAGCCAAACAAAAAGCGTTGAAAGATGACCCAACACTGGCAAATGGTCAAGACTTAACAGGTCCTGAAGACTTAACACCTGTACAGACTTTAACCAAGCGTTATACACGTCAGTTAGAGCGGATTAGTCGTTTAAAAAGCGATGATGTGCTTGATAAAACTCTGAATGCCATGATGCTGACGTATGATCCGCACAGTAACTATTTTCCGCCTGTAGATGCGATGGAATTGAACCGTCAAACCACGTTGCAATTGGAAGGGATTGGGGTGTCGATTCGTCCTGAACGTGGTAACGAAGACTACACCAAAATTGAAACGATCGTGGAAGGTGGTCCAGCCAGTAAGTCAGGGCAAGTCAAGTCGGGCGATCGCATCGTTGGTGTTGCTCAAGATGGCGACAAAATGGTGGACGTGATCGGCTGGCCGAGCAATGAAATTGTCGGACTGATTCGTGGTAAACGTGGCACCAAAGTGACTTTACGTTTATTGGGTGCTGGTGCGTCCATGAATCAAGCGCGAAATGTCACGATTGTACGTGATGTAATTCAAGAAGAAGATGCAGGCGTGCGTTCACGTACCGTTGAAATTGAACGTGATGGCAAAAAACATAAGTTTGGTGTGATTGAAATTCCATCGTTTTATTTAAATTATCGTGCACGTCGTGCGGGTACAGACTACCGTTCTGTGTCGGAAGATACCAATAAAGCCTTAAAAACATTAGATGCGCAAAATGTTGAAGGCATCATCATTGACTTGCGTAACAACCCAGGCGGCTCACTTGAAGAAGTGGCACGTATGCTTGGACAAGTGATTAAATCAGGTCCAGTGGTGCAAATCCGTGATGGTAATGGCAATGTCAGCGTGTTTGAAGATGATGATGGTGGCGCGCAAACTTATGCAGGCCCATTGGCGGTATTGATTAATTTGGCTTCGGCTTCTGCGAGTGAAATTTATTCTGCTGCGATTCAAGACTATGAGCGTGGTGTGGTGATTGGTAGTACCACAACGGGTAAAGGAACAGCGCAGGTACAACTTGACTCTTTAGCCTATGGTCAAGCAACCTTAACGCAACGTAAATTTTACCGAGTGACGGGCGGCAGTACCCAAAATAAAGGGGTCGTACCGGATATTAAGCTGGTCGATATTTACAATGAAGAGTTTGGTGAGCGTAAATCGAAAAATGCTTTACAGTGGGATACTATTCCAACCGCACCGTTTAAACGTGAAGGCTCGATCCAAGCCTATGTTCCCGATTTGATTAAGTCATCTCAGCAACGTGTCAGCATTGATCCGCAATTTAAATATTTAGAACAACGTACTGCGATTGCGAAAAAGACAGAAGAGCAAAAGCGTGTGGTGCTTGACTTAGCGAAGCGTAAAGCCGAGCTGTTGGCACTAGAGCAAAAGTCTTTGGATGCTGAAAATCAGCGTCGTAAAGTGGTGGGTCAAAAACCTTATGCCAACTGGGAAAGCTACCAAGCGTCTATGGATGCATTGGTGGAGGCACGTGCAAAAATGAAGGCAAACCAGCGTCCAGCACTGCCTGAAGAAGAAGTCTTTGTGACGGAAGCAGCAAACGTGCTAATGGACTATGCCAAATTACAAGGCAAAACGCATACAACAACAGCCAAAAAGTAAGTAATTCATCCATAAATAACATTGAGATGATTGCTTGAGTTTTTGACAGAAAAGATGAATTTATCCATTGAGAAATAGCGAGCTACGGCTCGCTATTTTTTTGTGAGTAGGGCGGTGTTCGATTTAAATCTAGAAAGCAATCTATAAATGATTCTAACTTATTCATTTTATTATGGTTAGAAACTGTTCTAAAATAAAAACCACCTGATGCATTTTTTATCAAAAGTTTAAGTTTTAGTGAACTTCATCAAGCTTTCTTTTTTTAAATTAATCAGTTGCTTAAAATCTTGAAAGAAAGACTTGACCATTATCGTAGACTAATAGATTCTAAGGGAAAATAAGTAAGTAATTGAAAACGTAACAAGTTAAAGGGAAGAGATAGATTGGGTAATTCGGTTAAAGAAAGTGCCACGATAACCTAAGCGGAACGCTTGATATGACCCATATTCATTATGATTACAATCTGGTCGTTGGTTCAATCGTAGTTGCATTATTAAGTTGTTACTTAGCGGTTTCACTCGAACAAATGTTGTTTCGTGGAACACGACCAAGATATGAAAATGTCATTTTATTATTCAGCGGCGCAATTTTAGGTGCTGCGATTTGGTGCATGCATTTTGTAGGTATGATGGCCAGCCATTTGCCTTCAAATCATAGTTTTGATACCAGTCTGACTCTAACTTCCTATTTTATCGCCTTTGTTGCGTCCACTTTTGCAGTGTGGCTGACCACTCGTCCGACCTTACCTTTTCCGCGTTTAATTTTAGGCTCCGTGTTAATGGGACTTGGCATTTCCGGCATGCATTATACCGGCATGCTGAGTTTAGCCGTTCAGGGCTATGAACAACGCTACGAACCTTTAATTGTTATCTGTTCAATTTTGGTCGCGATTTGTGGTTCAGGTTTAGCATTTTGGTTGACATTTAAAAATAAGTATTCGTCTAAACGTAACATCATGAATGCCTTTGTTGCAGTCATGCTGACTTTTAGCATTGTCGCTATGCATTATATAGGAATGGCGGCTGTAGATTTTGTACCGCTAAACTCGATGGATGTATTGGTCGCGGCTCAAATTAATCACAATTTATTGCTGTTTATTGTCTTATTTGTCACCAGTTTATTGTTGATGGCAGCCTTTAGCGTTGCAGTACTAGAGCAACGTTTAGAGCATCGCAGTTTGCAGTTGATGCGCGCAAATCGAGAACTGGCCAATCAAGCGGTACAGGACAATTTGACTCGTTTACCTAATCGACTGTTTTTGGCTGAATATGCACATTTCCTATTTACAGAGCATCGTTTAAGACAAGATAAAATTGCTTTTATTTATATTGATATTGACCGTTTTAAAGCGGTCAATGATGTGTTTGGACACCATGTCGGTGATCAACTGCTGATTCAAATTGCTACGCGTATTCACCGTTTAATCGATGATCAAGCCAAATTGCTACGAATCGGTGGCGATGAATTTCTGATTGTGCTCGAGTCGGCAAGCAATGACTCTGCCACAGCAATGTCTGAAAAAATATTGGAATTGATGCAAGAAAGCTTCTTGATTGCAGGCAAGGAAATCAATATTTCAGGCAGTATTGGTATTGCGATGTACCCTGAACATGGTGCGAACTTGCAAGATCTGCTGATCAATGCAGACACTGCAATGCTGAGTTCGAAGTATCAGGGGCGTAATACCTATTCGTTTTTTAATTATACTGCCGACCAATTTGAAGAAAAAAGTCAGACGAAACTGATCAATGATTTATATAAAGCGGTAGAAGAACAGCAGTTTAGCTTGTTTTATCAGCCAAAATTTAATGCCACTGATCTTGAAATTTGTGGGGTTGAGGCCTTAATTCGTTGGAATCATCCAACCTTAGGTATGCTGACGCCAAATAAGTTCATTAATGGCGCGGAAAAAACAGGACTAATTATTGCCATGGGCTATTGGGCGCTTGAAGAAGCCTGTAAGCAAATTCAGCACTGGGAAAAGCTGAACATGCCGCTGTATCCGATTGCGGTCAATTTATCAGCGATTCAGTTTGAGCATAAACATTTATTTAGTACCTTAGAGTCGCTTTTTGCAAGGTATGAAATTAACCCATCAAATTTAATTATTGAAATTACCGAGTCAACAGCGATGCATCATATCGATGCCAGTATCTTGACTTTTGAACATTTGAGAAAGATGGGAATTAAAGTTGCGATTGATGACTTTGGTACGGGACATTCAAGTTTCTTGTATTTAAAAGAACTGCCTGTAGATGAACTGAAAATTGACCGTGAGTTTATCCGCAATTTGAGCGTCGGCTCTAAAGAAGAAATTATTTTAGAAAGTATTATTCACTTGGCAATTCGACTGGGTTTAACGGTCACTGCAGAAGGTGTAGAGACAGAACAACAAGCAGAAATTTTAAAACGTTTAGGTTGCCAACAGTTGCAAGGATATTTGTTAGGAATGCCGATGCCAGTGGCACAGCTTGAAGAACGCATGAAAATGAAAGTTGAATAAAGTCCTCGTAGTCTGATCGCATTGCCAATGAGTGAGAAAAAAAGACAGAGAAATGCTTTATATCGTCGATAAAAACAGGTCGTCATCCAATGTAAAACATCAAGACACACCACGCTAAGATTTTGACTCAACCCGATGTGGTTGATTATTTTTAATGGTCAATCTGATACAATATCGCCAATTTTCCATATTGATCAGATCTGATCTTTTGCACTGCGAGTTTTGCAGTAGGTGTCTTTCATGAGTTTTAAAGAAGAATTAGCGACACAGGTCGCTCAGCGACGTACTTTCGCTATTATTTCCCACCCCGATGCCGGTAAAACCACAATGACAGAAAAACTGTTGTTATGGGGACAGGCGATTCAGGTTGCAGGTATGGTAAAAAGCCGTAAATCTGATCGTGCGGCAACGTCTGACTGGATGGAAATGGAAAAAGAACGTGGGATTTCGATCACCACCTCTGTTATGCAGTTCCCGTTTAAAGACAAGATGATTAACTTGCTCGACACCCCAGGGCATGAAGACTTTTCTGAAGATACTTACCGTACATTAACCGCTGTTGACTCTGCGCTTATGGTGATTGATGGTGCAAAAGGTGTCGAAGATCGTACGATCAAATTGATGGAAGTGTGTCGTATGCGCGACACGCCGATTATTTCATTCGTCAACAAAATGGACCGTGAAATTCGTGAGCCATTAGAACTGCTTGATGAAATCGAAAACGTATTAAAAATTAAATGTGTTCCGATTACTTGGCCACTGGGTACAGGTCGTGACTTTGCCGGTGTATTTAACCTACTCGAAGAAAAATTCTACGTTTATAAGGCAGGTTTCGGTTCAACCATTACGGATATTGAAGTCCGTGATGGCTATGACTATGCAGATTTGCGTGAAAAAGTCGGCGATCTCGCTTGGGCCGCATTTGAAGAATCATTGGAGTTGGTTCAAATGGCCAATGAGCCTTTAGACCGTGATGAATTTTTGGCAGGTCGCCAAACGCCAGTCTTGTTTGGTACGGCACTCGGTAACTTTGGTGTAGACCATGTTCTGGATGCATTTAGTCAATATGCGCCTGAACCTAAAGCACATCCGACTCAAGACCGCAAAGTTGAAGCGACTGAAGAAGGCTTCACAGGTTTCGTCTTTAAAATTCAAGCCAATATGGATCCAAAACATCGTGACCGTATTGCATTCATGCGTATCTGTTCAGGTAAGTATGAAAAAGGCTTAAAAATGAAACATGTGCGTCTAGGTAAAGATGTACGTATTAGTGATGCCTTAACGTTCCTTGCCGGTGACCGTCAACATCTTGAAGAAGCATGGCCGGGTGACATTATCGGTTTGCATAACCATGGTACGATTCAGATCGGTGATACCTTCACTTCAGGTGAAGATTTACACTTTACCGGTATTCCTCACTTCGCACCTGAAATGTTCCGTCGCGTGCGTTTAAAAGATCCATTGAAGTCAAAACAGCTACAAAAAGGCTTAAAAGAACTTTCAGAAGAAGGTGCAACTCAGGTCTTTATGCCACAAAACAGTAATGACTTAATCGTGGGTGCTGTGGGTGTACTTCAGTTTGAAGTCGTGGCTTATCGTCTGAAAGAAGAATACAAAGTTGATTGTATTTACGAGCCTGTAAGCATCAATACCGTACGTTGGGTATCGTGTGATGACGAGAAAAAATTCAACGAATTTAAGAAAAAAGCACACGACCAATTGTCTGTCGATGGCGGTGGTCATTTAACTTATCTTGCACCAAGTCGTGTGAATTTACAGTTAATGCAAGAACGTTATCCGGATATCGTGTTCCGTAATACACGTGAACACTAAGTTATTCTTTTACAGAAATAAAACAGCTTCTTCGTGAAGCTGTTTTATTTTGTGGTAGAGTTTTTAAATCCATACATTCCGCAATCATTTGGTCGTTTAGGACATCATGAAAATATTCAAGGATGCTACAGTTTTTGTACTTTTGGGGAGTGTTTTGCTGCTCAGTGCATGCGATTCAGGAAAAGAAAATAAAGCGACAAAGCCGGCCGATGATGGCGCTTCTGAAGCGACCGTAATCAATCCAGATGTTTTGCCCTATTTAAATATCCAAGAGCAAGCCGCAAAAATTGCCAAACCGTTTTGTGAAAATAAAAGTTGTATTGATTTAGAGATACAAACCATTCAGACCGTAGATACGTGGTTGAATGGTTGGATTGAAAAAAATCAGGCCAGCGTCGTACAAGATCAGATTGCACTAAAGCAGAATATGAATCTCCAACAAGCCGTCGATGCGTATGTGAAAAAATCAGATGCTTGGCAGGCAGAGTTTAAAACCAATAAAGCCTACGAATTGGCCATGTACACACGAGTTCCTTATCAACGGAATCAATATGTGTTGCTGCAAATCGGTGTTGATACCAAGCAGGAAAATATCACGGTCAAAGAGCGGTATTATTTTTTTGTGGCAGACCGTCGTGCGAAAAAGAATCTTAAACCTTTAGATATTATTGATGCAAAGCAACAGCAAAATATGGATGCTATTGTGCAGCAAGCCTATAGCAAATGGTTAGATGAACAAGAGGTAGATGTCAAAAAATCGGCACCGAAAAAACTCTATTGGGGCCAAGCAAATTGGTTCTTTGATCAAGAAGGCGTTGGTTTGCATTATCGTACAGATGAAATTGTCAAAGATGGTAAACAATTGGATATTTATCTCAGCAAAGCGCAAACACAACAAGTATTGAAAGCTGACGTTTATCAGCATATGTTCTAATCAACGAAAGTATTTAATTTGATAAGATATTTACCAAAATAAATATCAATTATTCGAAATGAAAGGTTGAAGCAATGGTGCAAAAAAATAAAATTTGGGCAAGCTCAATATTGGCAGTTTCTGTTGCATTCACGGCGTGTCAGCCACAACAAGCTGAACCTGAAAAAAAGCCAGATCAAGCAAAAACTGAACAGCCAGATTTGAGTGCAAAACTGATTGGTGATGCGGAAAAATTACAACTGAATTTACCTGAATGTGATGGCGGGGTCTGTCCTGAAATTTCAGTTGAACGCTTAAACAGTAATCAAGCCTTTATTGATGACTTTATTGATGCGGAAATTCTAAAACAGTTAGGTGAAATTCTATCTGTATCGCCTTTAGAAGATAAAACGCTGAGTACTGATGCTCCCGCTGCAAGTGAAGTTCCTGCAGCGTCTGAAGCAAAATCTGCTTTGGCAAAGGTTGAAACGCCCAAATTAAAATTGGAAAAAGCCACGCAGCCTTACATGCAAGCGTTCTTAAATTTAGATAAAGAATTGAAATCTTTAAGTGCCAATCAGCAAATCAGTTTGATGATTAAACCTAAAATATTGAATGCTGAAAAACCCTTGGCAACAGTGGTTTTAAATACCAGTTCATATTTAGGTGGAGCGCATGGTTCTTCTGCACAGCAATATTATAACTTTGATTTAAGCGCTCAAAAATTGGTGCAGCTCAATGACATATTATTGCCTAATCAACGTGCAGAGCTTGAAAAGCGGGGCTATGAAGTCTTTAAAACTTGGGTGAAAGATGCCAAGTTGGCAGACAATATTCAAGAATACGAACAGATTTGGAAATTTAAACTGTCTGATAATTTTTATCTGAGTCAGCAAGGTTTAATTTTGCAATATGCCGAATATGAAATTGGGCCGTATGTGGTGGGTTTACCTCGCTTGACCATTCCCTATGATCAATTGCAAAGTGTATTGAAAAAGCAATATCTACCTCCAGTTGAAGCTGTTGAAGCCTCAGCCGCAAAAGCAAATTAATTAGTTCAATGACTTACTCACTGTTTGATACGCATACGCATTTTGATGTTCCCGATTTTGATGCTGATCGGGAACAGTTGGCGTATGCTGCAAAACAGGCGGGTGTCGATGCTTTGGTATTAATTGGTTTTGTACAATCACGTTTTCAAGATTTGCTGCATACTCAAGAGTTTTTAGCTCGTTTATCGAATGTTCCAACAAGCTATTTAGCTCCCGGCTTACATCCGTTTTATATTGAGCAACATCGTGCAGAACATTTGCTCGACGTGGAACAGATGCTAAAGCAGCATGATTGTGTTGCTGTCGGTGAGATAGGTTTAGATACTTTTTTGAAACAGCATAAACAGCCTGAACTTTTTCAAAAGCAGCAGCAGTATTTTTCCGCACAACTTGAATTAGCACAGCAGTTTGATAAACCAATATTGCTGCATATTCGTAAATCCCATGCGGAGGTGCTTTCGATGTTGAAAAAGCATCAATTTAAGCTCGGTGGTATTGCACATGCATTTAGTGGTGGTGTTGAAGAAGCGAAGGCATTTACCAAGCTAGGTTTTAAAATTGGTGTAACGGGGCAAATCACCAATCCCAATGCAAAAAAATTACATCAAGTGGTTCAGACTTTGGGTGTAGATCATTTGGTCTTAGAAACTGACTGTCCAGATATGACACCCTTATGTTGTCAGCATTCAACGGAAGGGCGTACTCGCAATACGCCGGTCAATTTGCCCTATGTCTTGCAGGGGCTAGCTCAGAGCTTAAACCGTACTGAATCTGAGATTGCACAGATCTTATGGACTAATTCATTACAAGCATTGCATCTGGACGCTTAAGGGCCAATAAATATTGACGCTGTTTGATTGAATCTAGTTTCATTCGCATCGTGCATGCAATGATGGTTTTCTAAAAAAAGGCGCATTATGCAATTTCTAAAATGCTTTAGACTTGGCATTATGCTGTTAAATTATTTTGAGTGAGTTTCACATGGCACAAGGACTATTGGCTGGCAAACGCTTTTTAATCGCGGGTATTGCAAGTAAGTTATCAATCGCATTTGGTATTGCGCAAGCTTTACATCGCGAAGGTGCAGAACTGGCTTTTACTTATCCAAACGAAAAATTAAAAAAACGTGTAGATGATTTTGCTGAACAATTTGGTTCAACTTTAGTTTTCCCATGTGATGTAGCAGTGGACGCTGAAATTGATACCGCTTTTGCTGAACTTGCTAAACATTGGGATGGTCTAGATGGTGTTGTGCATTCAATTGGTTTTGCACCGGCACATACTTTAGATGGCGATTTCACTGATATTACCGACCGTGAAGGTTTTAAAATTGCTCACGACATCAGCGCATATAGCTTTATTGCGATGGCTCGTGCGGCAAAACCTTTATTGGCTGCACGTCAAGGTTGCTTATTGACGCTGACTTACCAAGGTTCTGAACGCGTAATGCCAAACTATAACGTTATGGGTATGGCAAAAGCGTCACTAGAAGCAGGCGTACGTTATTTGGCAACAAGTCTTGGCGCTGAAGGTATTCGTGTAAATGCGATTTCAGCAGGTCCGATTCGTACCTTAGCGGCTTCAGGGATTAAATCTTTCCGTAAAATGTTAGATCTAAATGAAAAAGTCGCACCGCTTAAACGCAATGTCACCATTGAAGATGTCGGTAATGCAGCATTGTTCCTTTGCTCACCTTGGGCAAATGGTATCACAGGTGAAATTCTGTATGTTGATGCTGGCTTTAATACTGTAGGTATGAGCGCTGACTTAATGATGGATGCTGAGTAATTTGCTCCTCCCTTTTAAAAAGGGAGGGTGGGAGGGATTTTGTTAAGTAGAAGTAAATCCCCCTCATTCCCCTTTTTTAGTAAAGGGGGAAGCTAAAAGGCAATAAAAAAGACCGCTAAAAGCGGTCTTTTTTATATCTGAGATCAAGTAATTAAGCTTGGCCTTCAGCAGCAGTTTGCGCACGTTGCAAATTCGCTTCGAATTCAGCATCGAAGTTAATTGGTGTAAGCAATAATTGTGGGAAGCTGCCTTTAGTAACCATATCGTTCACAGCTTCACGTAGGAATGGGAACAAGATATTTGGGCAGTAAGCACCAAGAATGTAAGGAAGACGTTCTTCTTCAACGCTATCGATCAGGAAGATACCTGCTTGAGTAACGTCAACGATAAATGCAGTGTCACCCGCATTGTTCGCTTGAACGACAACTTTCAGTGAAACTTCGAAGTGTGTTGGATCAACTTTTTCTGCAGAAGAAGAAAGGTTGATATTTAGTTCAGGCTGCCATTCTTTAGTAAATACTTGAGCCCCAGGTACTTCGAAAGAAATATCTTTAGTATAAATACGCTCTAATGCCAATTGTGGTTGAGCTTGTTGTTCTTCACTCATTGTTTATTCCTTAATATGAGGTGACGATTTATGTTTAAAATTAAGATAGCATGCCGTCGAGTTTGCCTTCACGCTCTAAAGCATAAAGTTGGTCAAAACCGCCAATAAACTGATCATTAATAAAAATTTGAGGAACGGTACGGTGGTTGGTGCGTTGCATCAATTCAACACGTACTTCAGGCGCTTCATTTGATAAATTAATTTCTTTATAAGCCACGCCTTTACGCTCTAGGAGCTGTTTTGCACGAATGCAGTAAGGACATACAGTTGTTGAATAAATCGTAACTTCAGCCATGTTAATCTCCTAAGAAGCGCTTATTTGCTTTTAACTAGAGGTAAGCCTTGAGCTTTCCAGTTGCTAATGCCGCCGTCTAAACGGTATGCATCTGCATGACCGACTTGTTGCAATGCAGAACCTGCCACTTGACCAAGGTTACATACAAAAACCAACGGGCGATCAGAAGTTTTTAACTCTTCAATATGTTTTGTAATTTGGCTATATGGAATATTACGGCTACCGCTAATATGACCTTCGCGGAAGTCTTTCGCATCACGTAAGTCAATCAATTGAGCATTTTTAGCTTTAACTAAAATCCCTAAAGATTGAGGTGAAATTTTGCGACCATTACGCTGGCCTTCAAGAATAAAGAACAGCACGACCAATACAGCCAGCGTTCCAAATAAGAAGGGGTGATTCCCCATAAATTCGAACCAACGTTCCACAATTCACCTAACTACAATTTTAAATTGCCAAGAGTATAGCCCATAAATATGGTGATCAAAATCACCCCTTCAAGGGCATGAACAGAATAAAAATTAATTTTTTTGCTGCGCTTCCGTGATTTCGTCGATCAGACGTAAATAACTGTCTAATCGGCGCGGTAAAATTTCGCCATTTTGAGCCGCCATTCTAAGCGCACATTGCTTTTCATGTTTATGCGTACAGTTACGGAACTGGCAATAGCCCAAATGTGACTCGATCTCAGGGAAACCTTGTTGAACTTTTTCCAATTCTAGGTGCCATAAACCAAATTCACGGATTCCTGGTGAATCAATCAATGCAGAACCTTCACCAAACGCAATTAAGCGCGTAGAGGTGGTGGTGTGCTGACCGAGCGCGGAGTTTTCCGAAATAATATTGGTTTTTTGCGCAGCATCCGGAACAATGGCATTAATTAAAGTACTTTTACCAACCCCAGACTGACCTACAAATGCGACAGTTTCACCAGAAAGTCGAGCAGAAAGTGCGCTTAAGTCACCATCGGATTGGGTTTGCATGACCTCATAGCTCAAGTCACGATATTCTTGTAATAGCGTTAAGATCGGATCGTTGTCTTTAAGTAAGTCTGATTTATTTAAGACCAATAAGGCTGGAATATCAGCATCTGCACAGGCCACCAAATAGCGGTCAATCAGGCCAGGTGCTGGCTCAGGAAGCGGTGCAAATACAATCACAATCAGGCTGACATTGGCTGCGACAGGTTTCACTTTGTGATAACGGTCAGGGCGTGTCAGTAAAGATTGGCGTGGATGAATCGCGGTAATAATCCCTAAACCTGTGATCGGGTCAGCTTGCCATTTGACACGGTCACCCGTCACCAATAATTCGAGATTGGTACGGGTATGGCAGCGCCAAACACTGCCTAATTCGATGGGTTTCCAATGTGGTTCAGGTTCACCAGCTTGCACAATGGGTTTTTCAGGATGTTGGTCGGGTGTAGACAGCGCTTGAACTTCAAGTTGACGACCATAATGTTGGACGACCAAGCCTTCCAAATCTGCAGAAGTATCGATTTCTTCCTGACGAGATTTATGTTGCTTCTGAATGCGACGTTGCTGCTGTTCAGTCAGTCGGCGCTTACGAATTAAAGCCATTCATATCCTAAAAAACCGTGAAAACTAGATGGCAAAAATAGCATGAAAGCAGGGTCTATTTACAGCGCAAGCCCAATAAATTTGCTACTATGTTCATTTTTACAGCCTAATAAGATTGCACATTTATGAGCAGCACACCTGATACACGCCTGATTTGGATTGACCTTGAAATGACAGGTCTAGATACAGATAACGACCAGATTATTGAAGTTGCAACAATTGTGACGGATGATAATTTAAATATTCTGGCGGAAGGGCCTGTGCTTGCGGTACATCAGTCTGACCGTGTGCTCAATGCAATGGATGAATGGAATACTCGCCAACATGGTCAATCAGGCCTAATCGAACGTGTACGTCGTAGTAAATTGACAGCACAAGATGCTGAACAGCAAACTTTAGAATTTTTGAAAAAATGGGTGAATCCAAAATCATCACCAATGTGTGGTAACTCAATTTGCCAAGATCGTCGTTTCTTGCATCGTTTAATGCCTGAAATGGAACAATACTTCCACTACCGTAATCTCGATGTATCATCAGTGAAAGAATTGGCGAAACGCTGGCGCCCAGAGATTATGGGTGGCTTGAAGAAAAATGCCTCGCATTTAGCAATGGATGATATCCGTGACTCGATTGCAGAGCTTAAATACTACCGTGAATATTTCTTTATTATGAATAAAGACTAAGGTTGTAAGATCGAAAAAGAGGCGAAAGCCTCTTTTTTTTATCCAAGATATTTTCTCTATCGTTGATAGATGTTGGCTTGATGAATCTCGAGAAAACTTGCAGGCTGAGCCAAATCAGTGAAGCCAAATTGACGATATAAACCATGTGCATCCGCCGTTGCAAGTAACATGCGTCTTAGATCTGCGGCGCCACATTTTTCAAATAAAGTACTCACAATTAATTTTGAATAGCCTTTGCCTCGATGCTCATCGGCGACATAAATATCGGCTAAATAAGCAAAAGTTGCATAATCCGTAATGGCACGACCAAAACCGATGATTTCATTATCGAGAAGTAAGGCCACGGCCAAAGAGTTTTCAATCGCTTTTTTCACCACATGTTTTGGAATATCTTTTGACCAATAGGTATGGCTTAAAAAACGATGCACGGTGTCTAAATCCATTTCATTTTTGTCATCGGTAATTTTTAAATTATTTGGCAGAGGATGGATGTCCATGGCAATACACACTTGAGTTTTTGATCTATGGTTATACTTTTTAAAGCAGACCTCCGTTCACTGTAAATGTTTATTTTGATGGATTTAGACCTGATGCGAATGCCGCTCTGTTGCGCTGACTGCTGAATTGTGTTTTATCAAAGAAAAAAAGCAGTGAATTTGCTAAAATGGCGGCTGATTTAACACTGCCTCCAAACCTATGACTGAACTGCTCCAAGATGATGAATATGACCGCCGTTTTGCTGGCGTAGCCAAAATATATAGTGATGAAAGTTTTCATCATTATGAAAAAAGTCATGTCATGGTGATAGGGATTGGTGGTGTAGGCTCATGGGCGGTCGAAGCTTTAGCGCGTACTGGTATTGGTGAGCTGACCTTGGTCGATATGGATGTGGTTGCTGCATCGAATATTAATCGACAATTGCCTGCCATGAGCACGACATTGGGACATGAAAAAATTGAAGTGATGGCAGAGCGATGCCGTGCGATCAATCCCCGAATCAAAATAAATTTGATTGATGATTATCTCACACCCGAAAATGTCAAAGAAATTTTGGCAGGTGCTCCTGACCTAATTTTAGATTGTATTGATGATGTGAAGGCCAAATTTGCCTTAATGCTACATTGCCGTTTTAATAAAATTCCGTTGATCGTTTCCGGTGGAGCAGGGGGTAAACTTGATCCGCTGAAAATCCGAGTCGCAGATTTATCAAGAACAGAGCAAGACCCGATGTTAGCCAAATTGCGCACACAATTACGCGGCAAAGGCATTTGTAAAAAGCCGAAAGAAAAGTTTGGGATTACCTGTGTTTATTCGATTGATAATCCATTTTCCAGTGCTGATGTTTGTCCAAGTGCAGGCTTACGTTGTGGTGGATATGGTTCAGCAGTAGTCGTGACGTCCAGCTTTGCGATGGTGGCTGTGTCAGAGGTGCTCAAAAAACTTGATGCAAAACGAGCAAAAGCATGACAGCTATCTCATTTTGAAAAAAATAAAGCACCGAATTCGGTGCTTTTTTTGTATATAGAATTAAAATCAGACACAATGTTGGAATAATTAAAATATTGATTTTTTTGGGGCGAGTATGTGGTTTTTACTGATACTAATTTTGGGGATGGGAGCACTTGCGTTTTGGATGTGGAAAAGACCCGATCCAGTTAAACGCGATCAGGCTAAAGCGGTTGGGCATGACTTGTGGATAGACCAATTAGATGCACAGCTGAAATTTGCAGAACGTTTAATGCTTGATGCACCAACCGACTATGCGCGTGCCTATGAGTTGTATCAAAATTTGGCCAAACAGCATGAAATTCCGCAGGCCTATGTCGCTATGGGGCAGATGCATTTACAAGGCTTAGGCAGAGAAGTCAGTGTGGAAAATGCGCTGGCTTTATTGGAAAAAGCCAATAGTTTAGGTAGTGATGATGCTGCATATGTGTTGGGGCAAGTTGAAGAAGGTATCTATGGCGGTGTGCCCAATATTGAAAAAGCGCAATATTGGTATCGACATGCGATTTCACGCGGTCATTTGGATGCACAATATCGACTCGCCGAACTAAACCCAGAAGATCAGACACATGCCGAGCAGCAACATTTAGATTTGTTGCAAAAAAATGCGGACAATGGACATGCCAATTCACAGTATCAATTGGCACAGTTCTATTTAAAACAAGCCACGCCAAATATTGCTCTGGGATTGGAATATTTACTGAAAGCTGCCCAACAAGACCATATGGCGGCTATTCAGCAATTGCAGCAATTCTATGCACAAGGAAAGTATCTTGCGCAAAATGATGAAAAGTCATTGCAATATTTAAAGCGAGGATTGCTACTCGGGCACCAGCAGCAGTTGTATGAATATTATCAAGCAGTATTGATGGGTAAAATCGACGTCGATCAGCGTCAGCGGGTTTATCATGATCTTTTGCAGCAGGCCAAAGAGCACAAAGTTGCAGCAGCCAGCCGATTATTAGGCATTGCACATTTTCATGGTTGGTACTTGGAGAAGCAGGAAACTTTAGGTTTTCGCTTTCTGACCGAAGCTGCTCAACTTAAAGATGCTGATGCAATTAGTCTTATTGCAGCGCTGTATTTTGAAAAGTATTTGGTTAGTGATGATCCACAAAAAGCATTTGAGTTATATCAAACAGCGTATCAATTCAAACCATTATTCATTAACCAAGTCGGTTTGGCACTATGCTACCTACATGGGGTCGGTGTTGAGCGAAATATCAAGCAAGCACAGCAACTTTTAATTGAAGCTGCTAGGCATTTAAATGATATGTCCATTACTTGTGTCGCCGATCAGAATTATGTGATTGGGCGTTTTTATGCATTGCCAGAGTATCCATTAGCACATCGTGATCAGTGTTTGAGTTATCTCGAAAAAGCCGCAGAACAAGGTTCGCAGGATGCTGCTTGGTATCTCTACCGTTTAGCCGTGGACAATATCTTGCCTGATGTACAGTTTGATGAAGCTCAAACCCAGCGAGCATTGTTGAAGGCGGCGAAATTAGGCCATCCTGATGCACTTACGCAACTAGGTCTAGTTAATTTAAAAGGACAATGGGGAACACAAGATTTCCAACAAGCGTTGCAGTATTTCTCGCAAGCGGCGGGATTAGGAAATGTGACTGCCTTGTACCAGCTTGGTGAAATGTCAGAACATGGTTTGGGTGTGCAGCAAGATTTAACTCAGGCACATAGTTATTATGCACAAGCTGCTCAGGGGATGAATGCTGCGGCGTTAACGCGATTGGGCTATTTATATATTCATGGCATGGGCGTAGAGCGTGATCTTAAAATTGCACAGCAATATTTGGAAAAAGCGGCCTTGCAAGGCTATGTCGAAGCACAAGAACAATTGGAGAATATTCACGCATTTTTAAATACCAATTAATATTGATGCAAGGCAGTAAGGTGGTATGAAGAGACCTGAAGTTTAGTTTGATGGTCTCTATATTTTTTTAATGCAGAAATAAATAGAGTAAAAATAACATAAAGAATTAATGTGGAAATTTGAATTTTTACTTACATAAAACCCAACAAAGCAGGCAGTTTATGCCTAGAAAAATATGAGTTTTTTTGATTAAATACCCCGCATATTTTATAAAAATCTGATTTTAGATAATAACGATGCTGAACAATATATATTCTGCAATTGAAAAATTGGGCATTAGTCCACAAAAACGTGCTTTGCACATTCAATTTTCCAATACCACGCTGAATGAACAAGTATTCTTGCAACGTATTGATGGGGAACATGCCTTAAGTGAAGGTTTGAATGTTCAGCTCATCTGTCTCTCAACTTCTGCCACGCTCGAACTGAAACAATTTATTGGCACGCAAGTCGCAATCGATCAGGTGACCGATGCGGGGCAACTTTTTCGTATTACCGGGATCATTACAGAAGCATTTCAAGGCCAAAGTGATGGTGCATTAACGCTATATAAGTTGACCTTAGAAGATGCAACGGCACTATGGCATAAGCGTCGTAATAGCCGCGTGTTTATGAATAAATCGGTCAAAGATGTGGTCGAGATTATTTTTAAGGAATGGCAAAAAAAGAGCCCACTTTTTGCAGCGAGCTTAAGTTTGGACTTAAGTGGCTTAAAAAAAGAGTATGACGTTCGACCATTCATGATGCAAAGTAATGAAACCGACTATGATTTTATTACCCGCTTACTACGCAGTGAAGGCATTCATTGGTTGGTCGATGAAGCTCAATCTTTTGTAACATCGTCTGCGACACCCATAGCAGCTCAAAAGCTACGTTTGATTGATGAAAATAGCCAATATCAAGCTTTGGAGCGACGTAATATCCGTTTTCATCGCAGTAGTGCAACTGAAAAAAATGACAGTATGACCAGTTTTATCGGTCAGCGCAGTCTGCAACCGACGTCGGTACATGTGCAACGATGGCAAGCGGATGTGCTTGAACAGGACGAGGGTGGTGGTGCAGTACAAAGCAAGCATCTACATAGTCAAAATCAAGATAATGCGAGCTTAAGCTTAGAGCAGGCATGGCATGTGAGCCCTGCATGGATGCAAGATCTGAATGGTGAAGATGCTGCAACTGCCTCTAATAGTGCTCAAGTTGAACGTCTCAATCAAAATTTTAGTGATTATTATGCGGCTCAAGCCAAACAATTTATTGCTAAAAGTACCGTGCGTGATACACAAGTTGGTTATTGGTTCAAATTGGATGAGCATCCAGAGATTGACCAACATCGTGGTGCCGATCAAGAGTTTTTGATTTTATCTAAGTCTTTTTATAACCAAAATAATTTACCCAAAGACTTAACCGATCAAGTTACACAGTTAATCCATCAAAGTCAGTGGCAAGTCAAACAAAGCGATGCGGATGAACGCCAAGCCAATACCTTGGCTTTGCAACGTCGAAATATTACGACCGTTCCTGAATTTAATCCACTTACACATCGACCAGTAACACATCCCCAACGTGCCAAAGTTGTGGGTCCTGCCGGTGAAGAAATCCATGTTGATGAATGGGGACGGATAAAAGTTCGTTTCCTATTTACCCGTTCCGATGATCATGGCCATGATGGCGGTGCAGGTGCGAATAATAATGACACAGACTCGGCTTGGGTCGATGTACTGACGCCTTGGGCCGGCGAAGGTTATGGCGCACGTTTCTTACCTCGAATTGGTGAAATAGTTGTCGTTGATTTCTTTGATGGCAACATTGACCGACCATTTGTCGTGGGTCGTATTCATGAAGCGCAGCGTAGTCCTACTAAATTTGACAATAAAGGACAATTACCAGATACCAAAAAGCTAGCAGGGATTCGTTCCAAAGAAGTGGCGGGAGAGGGATTTGGTCAATTACGCTTTGATGACACCACGGGGCAAATTAGTACCCAGCTGCAAAGTAGTCATGGTGCGAGCCAACTGAACCTCGGTAAGCTCAGTCATCCAAAAGATAAAGCAGAAAGTGAAGATCGGGGTGAAGGTTTTGAGCTGCGGACCGATCAATGGGGGGCAGTACGAGCTGGACAAGGTTTGTTGGTGTCGACTTATAAACAGGAAAAGGCCAATGGTGAACATTTAGATGCAGAGATTGCAAGAACACAGCTGGAGACGAGTCATAGTAATAGTAAGTCTTTAAGTGATATTGCAAAGCAACAAAAAACAGATGAAATTGAATCTGTTGAACAGCTAAAAGCTTTTGCCAGTGAAATAGAAAAAGATATCGCTAAATTTAAAAAAGCCATTCTTTTACTTAACTCAGTGGATGGTATTGCACTTAGTACACCAGAGGATATTCATTTATCAGCAACAGGCATGATCAACCAAATTGCCGGTGATAGCATTAACCTGAGTACGCAAAAAAATATTGTGGGACAAGCTTTAGGTAAGGTTAGCTTATTTGCAGCTCAAGGTGGCATTAAAGCAATAGCAGCGCAAAGTAAAGTCGAAATTCAGGCACAGTCTGATGCTTTGGATATTTTGGCAAAAAAAGGAATTACGATTTCTTCTACTGAGGACAAAATAGAGATTAGCAGTCCTAAAGAGATTGTGATCACAGGAGCTTCCTCCCAAATTACGTTAAATGGCTCGGGAATTTTTGCTAAGACAGGCGGTAAATTTGAAGTAAATGCAGGGCAGCATCTATTTAAACCTGCAGCGAGTGCAAGCAAATCTGCACAGCTGCCGGCTTCAAATCCAATGAAAGGGGCCTTAGAGCTTCTTAAAAGTTATGGTGGTCAAGATTTCTTTAGTGGCACTGGTTTTAAAGTCATTGATGCTTTGGGCAAGCAAGTTACAGGAAAATTAGACGACAATGGCTTTGCTCAAGTAACGGGTATTGCACCAGGACCGGCTAAAGTTGAGTTTGACAAAGATCCTCGAAGTGCTTGGGATTCAGCGAGTCATTTTAAGCGTGACTATCAATGGGCAGAAAACGTTGTACCGGGAGCTTCAGACTTGATTCAGAATGCACTCGGGTCGTTGGGGCAAAATTTAACTTCACAGCTTAAAGATAACTTATTCAATTTAAATGCAGATTCTTTAAAAAATATAGGAAAAAATGCATTAAAAGATGTTGGTGGACAAGCGTTAAATCAATTTAAAGACCAAGTCACCAACTCTGCACTATCTGCAATTTCATCGAAACTCAACTTGGGGATTTCTGCTTCACAAATGGCAAGTTTGGGTCAGGGGGCACAAGGCTTATCCAGTGTATTAGGTGGAAGTGGAATGAGTAACGGCATCGTTTCTGGGTCAACTGCTGCCGCAGTTCAGAACTCACAAGCAACCATTGATAAGGACATTGTGGGCCGTAAAATTTCTTATTCCACACGCGCATTGACCTATACAGAAACCATTCGAGAAGGCTCTGCAACGCCCGCGAATGTGACAGCTGCACCAGTCGCGGTGCCTAAAGTGCCTGAAATAAAAGTAGCAGAAGCGGCACCAGCACAAGCGATACCAGTCCTTACTAGTGACGATGATTGGGTAGATAGGAAGCAATATTCAAGCCCTTATCTCACTTATAGCGAAACTACACGACCGAAAAAGAACAATGGTTAGCGTTTGCTAAAGCTAGCGTCAAACACAGTTTTAAATATTTAGAATTTGAGTAATAGGTTTTTACATGACAACTGAGCAAAATGTTCAAAAAGAACAACAGACAATAAATAAGCCAGCCGTAGAACTGGCAATTTTTAATTTAGAAAGTGTGACGCATACTGAAGATCATAAGTTTATTGCACATCAAATTGAAAACTATTTAAAGCAATGTGGTAATACCAACTTAGGGCAGTTGAAAAGTCTTGCTAATGTACCAACGGTTGCCAATATTTTTGCACTTTCAGGTTCAGTCTTAGATTTACTATTGTTTTGTACTGAGCAAAAACAAGGTGAGTCAGGAGTACAGCAAGGCGCTTTACTTTGTATGAACTTGATTGGTTTATACTTAGAACCCAAAGCCGAAGCTCATGTACGAATGGCTTTACGTCCTTTATTGGGACTCATGGCTGAATGTTTATATCCGCAAAATGGTAAAGTCAAAGAAGCCGATATCCGTCGCATGTCTTTGCATTTAAATGCGCAAATGGCAGGGGATATAGAAAAATTCCTGACTGAAACACAAGCTAAATTACCTACCTTGCTTTCAGGTGCAAGCACATTGGGTATATCCATACTCTCAGCCTTTGCAACTGAAACGAAATCAGGACTGGTATCACCAACCATTAATTTTGGCGCAACTGCCGAAAAACGAGATCCAACGGAACAATTTAGTAACTGGACGAAACCGCTGATTGATCTGACACAAACCAGTGCGCTTGCTAGTTTGATACCGAAACTTAAAAAGCCAACAGGGGTCACATCTTTACAATTGGAAGCACAACAAGCACAATCGCTTTTACCGAATCTAATTCAGCAACAAGCAAATGCAGGTACAAAATATAGTATTGCTTGGTTAATACAAGAAACCTTAAAAGCCATAAAAAAACAAGGCAATAAAGCCAGTGCCAGCGTTCCTTTAAATCAAACTGGTGAGCATGAGCAGCATACAACAGGTGATACTTTAGAGTTTTTAACTTTACAGGCCGATGCACTGAATAATCCGCCTTGCCAAGGAGCTGACTCACAATCTAAGCACAGTATCAGCTATTCCATTGGCGCAGAACGAGTCAATCATACTGATTTCTACTTACCCAAAGTGGGCTTTAGCTTCAGCCGTCAATATAATTCGCAAATGCATGAGTTTGATGGCAGCATGATGGGCGCGCGTTGGATGATGCCTTTTTCGAATGTCATTAGCCAAAATAAAAATGGCTACTTATTTATAGACAGTAATGGGCGCAAGCATCAGTTGCCTGAGTCAATCCTGTATGAAGCTTATACGGTACCTTATGAGGGCTTTACGGTAGAACCTTTAGAAAATGAAGACTTAGTCCTAAATTTTGGTTCAACTTGGAGTTTTCATTTTCATAGTTTCAATGGTGGAAAGCACTATCAGTTGATTCAGCAATTCAATGAAGAAACAGATGAAAAAATTGAGTTAAGTTATTTACTATTTGAACAGCAGGCTTTTCTGCAAAGTATTGATTTTCAACTGAAGCGAGGCAAACACCAGCTCAAGTTTGCCTTTAATGAACAAGTGAAAATCATTGCTGCCTTTGTGGATGAGCAAGCAGAGCCAGTGTCACGTTATGAATATGATACGCAAGGCAATTTAATTAAGGCTGTAGATCAAAATGGTCACGTGCGCAGCTATGAATATAATGATGCGCATCAGCTGACCCGTTATACCGACCGTACAGGGCGTGGGCAAAATATTCGTTATGAATCCAAAGAAGCGAATGCCAAAGCCATAGCAGAATGGGCAGATGACGGCAGCTTTAAGACCCGTTTGGAGTGGCATCCACGACTGCGCCAAGTTGCTGTATATGATGCTTATGATGTGCCGACCTATTACTATTTTGACTTAGATGGCTTTACCTATCGCACACGCTTAGCCGATGGCCGTGAAAAATGGCTATCGCGTGACAGTCAAAAACGCATTACCCGTCAAATTGATTTTGCAGGCCTAGAAACCGAACAAGTTTATAACGAGCAAGATCAGCTGATTAAAATTGTACAGCCAAATGGAGGCATCATCCGTTTTGCCTATGATGAAGCAGGAAATTTGACGGAAACTAAAGATCCAGAAGGTCATATTTGGAAAAAAGAATACGATGCTGATGGTAATGTCACCAAGGAAATTAATCCTTTAGGTCATAGCACGCAGTATAAATACAACAACGATAATCAAGTTGTAGAAATCATTGATGCCAAAGGCGGCGCTAAAAAAATTCAATATAATGATTTGGGGCAAATGACCGCATATAGCGATTGTTCAGGTAAAGAAAGCGCATGGGAATACGATGAAGAAGGCGCACTGACGGCCCAGCAGTCTGCTGATGCGCAGCAAGTCAAATATATCTACAGTTCAGAGGGAAAAGACAAAGGCCAGCTTAAAGCAATTGTTTATCCTGATGGTTTAAAAGAACAATTTGAACATGATGAAGAAGGACGCTTGCTGAAGCATACGGATACCAAAGGTTTAAGCACGCAGTACCGTTATAATGCTGCGGGTTTGCTCGAACAGCGTATAGATGCGAACCGCCATCAAATTGGCTACCAATGGGACAATCAAGGCCGTATTCAAAAGCTGATCAATCAAAACCATGCGGAATATTTATTTAGTTATAACCGTTTGGGGCAATTGGTACATGAACAAGCTTTTGATGGGGAAGAAAAGCACTATAGCTACAATGAAAATGGTCAATTGTTTCAAATTCGCCAGCCGAATGTTTTTACTCAATTTGCCTACTTTGCTGATGGCATGATTGCATCAAAAACTTATACCCATGTGCAAACGCGTCATAGCCAAACCGAAGAGTTTGAATATAATCTGAATAACCAACTGAGCAAAGCAAAAAATAAAGAAAGCCAAAGTGATTTCTATCGAAATGCGCTTGGGCAATTGGTACGTGAGCATCAGCATTACAACGTGCCAAATTTAAAGCCGATGACAGCTGTATTGCGTTATGAGTATGATGAGTTAGGTAATTTAACGAAAACGATTCGTCCCGATGGGCAAGTTCAAAGCAATCTAAGCTATGGTTCAGGGCATATCTATGGTATTGCATTTAATCAACAAGATATGGTCGCGTTCCAACGTGATGACTTACACCGTGAAACCACTCGTATGTTGGCCAATGGCTTAATTCAAAGCAAAAATTACAATGATGTCGGTCTGCTGAGTTCACAAATTATTCAACCAGAACAAGAAACGGTAGGTCGTGTACAGCATCAAGCAGAACGGCATTATCAATATGATCAAAATTATTTACTCACGCAAGTAAATGACAGCCGCTTAGGTAAGCTGACTTATCAATATGATGCCATTGGCCGTTTAACACAGAGTCAAAGCTTACACCAAACTGAAAGTTTTACTTTTGACCCAGCAGGGAACTTGATTGACCCGATTGCCACGCCAGCATCTCAAGTGAAAAGTAATTTGATATCGCAATATAAAGGCAAAAATTATAAATACGATGCGCAAGGCAATGTGATTGAAACTAGCAACGCAGGAAAAACATTAAAACTGACGTGGGATAACCTGAACAGGTTGGTTCGCAGTGATCATAATGGTCAGGTGACTGAATATGGTTATGATGTATTTGGACGACGCTTGTTTAAGAAAAACCAAAATGCACAAACCTTGACGTTATTTGGCTGGGACGGTGACCTGATGATTTGGGAGTCGCAGCAATCTAAGAATGCCAATGAAAACTACACTAAGCATTATGTCTATGAACCACAGAGTTTTGTGCCACTACTGCAAACGGGCTATACAGGTTTTATCAAGCTTTTAGAAACCCCTGACTATGCTCAATTTCAACATGAGGATTATTCAGTTTATAAAGATCCGATTTGGAAGCATGAAACGAGAAAGAATAAAGCTGAATTAGAAAAAGTTGCCTTTTACCACTGTGACCAAGTAGGAACACCTCAGACTTTAAGTAATGAGTTGGGTGAGTGTGTTTGGGAAATTAAACAGGATACATGGGGCACAGCTTTAGAAATAAATACAGGTGATAACCTGCTTGAGCAAAGTAATCTAAGATTCCAAGGACAGTATTACGATAGTGAAACAGGGTTACATTATAACCGTTATCGTTATTATGAGCCGTTTAGTGCAAGGTATGTGAGTAAGGACCCAATAGGGTTGTTTGGAGGGTTGAATAATTCTGCTTATGTAAGTGATCCAAATCTGTGGATTGATCCAATGGGGTTGCAAGATAAAAAAAATAATGGTTTTACTCAAAAAACTCTTGAGCTTATGGCAGCCTCTGATAAGAGAGCTATAGATTTGATAAAACGTGAAAGTTCTTTTATGTCTGTAGAGAAGAGAGAGGCGAATGCAGAAGCTTACAGGCAACAACAATTAGCAGCAAAAGTTAAAGAAGATGAACAAAAAAGGAAAGAGAAACGAAGAGAATATAGTGGACAGATGGGGATTAATCAAATGAATGTTCCAGGAAAGTCTCAAGTACCACAAAAATCATTGACCCAAATAGCTAAGGAAAATGTAAAGACTACAGGCACAATTGGTGAGTTTTCAACAAAAGCAATTGGTGGATTTAGTGGGGCAGTAGGGTTAGCAGATTCTCAAACTGCGGATGGTAAAAATAAAAAATGTGGAATAGCCTATATTTGTCCTTCTTTTGGAGCAGCAGTAGAGGTCACTGGAAGTATACAAAAGTTAGTAAGCACCTCAGAGTTGAGTTCAGGTATTAGCGCATCAACTTGTGTAAATGGAGCAGCAGGTGCTTTAGTTGGTGCTAAAGGTTCAGTTTGTACTACAAATTTTGATTCGAGTGGGATCGATTTGAAAAATAGAACAACAGGAATAAAAAGCCCAAAAGATTATGCAAGTGTAGATAACTATACTGGGACTGCGGGTCCAGCTATAGGCGTTGCTTTAGGGGCTGATGTATCTTTTTGTCCTCAAATAACAATTTGCAGTGCACCCAAATAATATTTTGTTTTATATGGAATTTTTATGAGAATTTTATTGTTGATTTCACTGACTCTAGTATTGGGAAGTTTGGGAGGATGTATAAAGTCTAATACCGAATCAAAAAAATTGGAAGTTATACAAGTACCTTGTGAGATATATAATGAAAATGGAATTATTGGTTGTGGAAAAATACCAATAAGTCTAAAAGAAGAAGTTAATAAAATATTATCTCCACATTGTAATAGCAACTTTGATAATTTCAATGCAGCAACAAAAAAATGTTTGGAAGAAAATAAAAAAAGAGTAAGTGATGCTTATTTTTTAGGAAATTTTACATATTACGGAAAACATTTTATAAAAAATGAAGATGCTGGATTAGAACTGATCAAGTTTTCAGCAGATAACCAAAATCCAGAAGCAAATTTGTGGCTCAGCGAATACTACGCAAAAAATGGTAATATTCAACAATCCATTAAATATCTTAAAATTGCTTCAGATTTAGGAAGCCCCTTGGCTATGCATAACTTGGGTGCAAGATATAGTAGAGGTTTGGGTGTTGAGAAAAATATTGAAAAATCATTGCTATTATTAAATCAATCAAAAAAATATATTGCAGCTTCCTATTCTGAAATAGCTTTGATTGATTTAATGAATGGGGATGTGGATAGTTTTGTTAAAAATAATAATATTGCAGCTGAAAATAAATATTGGTTTGCTCTTGCTGATCTAGCAGCTCTATATCTCGGTGAAATGCCTAGTTTTGAAGAGTACTTGGATTTAGAAAAAGCAGATGAATTGGCTAATAAACTAATAAGTCATGATGTAATAACAGGAGATTTTATTAAGGCTAGAGTGTTGAAGCATAAAAGTGAAAAAAATCCTGAAGTTTGTAAATTATATAAAAAATCATTTGAAAATGGTTACTTGCCAGCTGGAATTAATTTGGGTGCTGAATATTTAAAAGGAAATTATTGTGAAAAGGATTACCATCAAGCATTAAATGTTAATTTAGTTTTATTTAAAGTTGGGAGCAATGATATAAAAATTGTTTCAGCATCAAACTTAGGATTTATATACTTAAATGGTTTAGGTGTGCCAAAAGATATTGTTCGATCTAAGGTGTATTTGGAATATGCTGCAGAGCATGGTTATCAGCCCGCACAAGATATGCTCAATAATTTGAAATAAACTTTGGGGTTGTACTAGATTAGCAATATGTTAATCAATGAAAATAAAGCTAACTAACTGTAAATTAGGTAAGAAAATCCAATTAAAACTACTTGAATTTTTCGTGCTAGAAGTTACTGCAAGAGCTGCTGCTGATTTATTAAAAATTCATAATAATTCAGCAGCACTTTTGTTTACTAAAATTCGTAAAATTATTGCTTATCATTTAGAGATAGAAGCCTTTGAAATATTTGATGGTGAAATTGAGTTAAATGAAAGCTATTTTGGTGGAACTCGTAAGGGTAAACGAGGGCGTGGTGCCGCTGATAAAGTTATTTTTTGTATTTGGATTATTGAAGCGTAATGTAAGGTTTATACCGTTGTTGTTCCTGATACTAAATTTAGTACTTTAATGCCTGTAATTCTAAGAAAATTACTCTAGATAGCATTGCCTATACTGACCAATGGCGTAGCTACAATGCCTTGGATGTTGCAGGTTTTTGCCATGATAGAGTTAATCATTCAACTCATTTTGAAAATGGGAAAAATCATATAAATGGAATTGGGAATTTTTGGAAACAAGCGAAAAGAATATTGAGAAAATATAATGATATTCCTAAAGAATTTTTTCCCTTGTTTCTAAAGGAATGTAAGTTTAAATTTAATTATGGAAGTCCAAGTCAACAGTTGAAAACTTTGTGAGTTTGGACTGGAATTCAAACCTTATCTAGTAAAGCCCCAAAATTTTATATATTAATTATCTAAGCAAACTTTTGTTGGCTAAATGTCTTTTATAATTTTAATTTACAAAACTATAGGGCTTTGTTGCACAAAGATTTTAAATGCAAAGCGCCCCTAATTGAGCCAAATTTAAGGCGTAACTTGGGTAAGTGGCCGACCTAATTCCGTAAATCTGTTGAGGACTGCTACACGTGTATAAATCTCATTCACTTGGCTATCAAAACTCCTTGCACTGAGTTTATCTCCTAATAATTTGATGCAATGCATCTTAGTTTCAACCAAACTTCGCCGATGATAGCCTGACCATTTTTTCCATAGTGTCCTGCCTGAGAAGCATTGCTTCGCAAGATTAACCGTTCGAAGTAATTCATTTCGCTCAAGGGAGCTACTCTTTGTATCTTTCCATGGTTTCGCATTTTTTCTAGGTGGAATCACCGCATGCCCTTGCCGATCTGCAATGACCTGACGGCATCGTTTTGTGTCATAAGCACCATCTGTATAAACAGAATCGATTTGTTCATCTAAAGGGATTTGAGCAAGTAAATCTTCCAGTACCTGTGAATCACTGACATTATTTGCGGTGAGTTGTACAGCACGTATTTGAAGGGTTTCAGCATCGATACCAATATGAAGCTTACGCCATTGGCGACGATATTCAGGTCCATGTTTCTTACGCTTCCATTCACCTTCACCTAAAAACTTTAGGCCAGTAGAGTCTACGAGTAGATGGAGACCACCACTACTTTTTTGATAGCAAATTGCAATATCGATATGCCTTTGTCTTCTGCACAGTGTGGAGTAATCTGGCGCTATCCAATCTAATCCGCAAAGTTTAATCAGACTTTGCACAAAGCCAGTAACCATACGTAAAGACAGACGAAATAAGGATTTAATCATTAAGCAGCATTGGATGGCTGCGTCGGAGTAGGTTTGATTTCGCCCTTGTTTGCCTTTTGATGGCGCATAACATTGCGTAGCAGGATCAAACCAAATGGCAATATTTACGCGACTCATGAGTGCTCGGTTATATGCGGGCCAATTGGTTGTGCGGTAGATTTTGTGTGTAGGTTTCTTCATTTGAAAATTATATCGCTGAAAAAGCCTTTACAGATAGGATTGTGCAACAAAGCCATTGTACTCCCTCAAAATTTTGATCTAGTTAATTCTTTAATATTCTTTTCTGCGATTTTTACTTTTTATTTTTTATTTATGTATATTATTAAGAGTTCCGCAGCTTCGTTAATATATCTCAGTGAAAACTCAGAACAAATTTTTGACTTGTATAGCTTTAAAAACTCTCAAGAAATATATTTATTAACTGCACGACATGAAGATACATCAGAGAAATTAATTTTAGAATCTATTTATGATTATCGAAAAGTTATTAAAGATGATCCTTATCCTAAGGATTATTCTGATAAGAAATGAAAAAGTCTATTTTATCTTTAATTACATATTTTGCCCAAGCAAGATAATGATACCCAAAAATGGATTCGTAAATGTTTATTATCAACGGATCAAAGTATAATTAGGTTTGATACTATTCAACAACAAATGTTGGGCCTAAAGTCGGTATACAATTAATATGAAAAGTAAAATTAAAAAACACGTCTTTGGTTATGATGTGTTTGAGCAGAATATTCCTTTTTCTCATTTAGATGAGGGGGATATTCTACTCAAATTTGACAATGATTCTAAGAGAAATCATAACTGGTCATTTATTAGCATAAATGATGATTATATTGAATTGATTGATCAATCTTATGCTCGGCTAGGTAAGTCTATAAGCATGTTTATTTTTATTTTACCTATATGGTTGTTTTCAATTGGTTTGCTGATTTATTTTTTAACTAATCCATTTTTTGATGATGGGATTGGTATGTATGTATTTATTATAATTGTTTATTTATTTTTTATAATACTTGTCTTTTATGCATTTATGAGTCCATATTTTAAATACGATAATAAACAGCCCATTTGTAAACCTATTCTTTTTAATAGAAAAACAGGTAAAGTTTTTTTCTATATTAATGATCAAGAATATATAGAAAAGAAATGGACAGATGTAGTTTATATTATGGGCAGTAGTTTTGGGTTGTCTGGCATTCCATTACGAGAGCTTCGGGCACATATCATCGAAGACGGCATCCTAAAACATACCTTTGTGATTGGCTTTCCAATGATTGGAATATTCCGCACCCAAGGTTTATGGGCTTTTATTTGTCATTTTATGATGAAAGGACCAGAAGAGCTTTATCCGAAACCGCATCCTATGTATGGTACCATCGATCCGTTTACCCAACTAACCTATTGTCAAAAGGTCGTGGGTGCAAAAGAAAGTTGGAGAGATACATGGAAATCATTTCGAATCATTTATCATTATAATTGGGTTCCAGCTTTATTTGCTTATCCATTTGATGTGTGTAACTTTGTTGCACGAAGAATTTTACTGCATATCAAACCATTGCCCGTTTGGCATGAAGATGTAGTACGAAAAAACAAAATGGATTTAGAGCGCCCAGAGGAAATCAGCGCAAAAGATAATTTTGAATTTACGATGTTTAAAATGGTGGATAAATAAAAAGCCCTTTCGGGCTTTTTTTATATTAATCAAGGCAACTGCTTAATCGGACTGCCACCCAACGCCTGCATCAAAGTCACATAAGCATTGTATTGACTTTGCTTGGTTTGAACCAAAGACAGTCGAGCATTACGTGTGGTCTCCTGTGCATCAAGCAAGTTTTTCAACGCAATTGCACCATTTCGATAACGTACTTCAGTCAAACGCTCAGTCTTTTCTGCAAGCTGTACATTACGCTCTTGCAAAGCAACTTGTTGACTTAATTCAGTACGATTGGATAGCGCATTTTCCACATCGGCAAAAGCCTGATACAGGGTCTGACGATATTGAATAATAGATTTTTCATAATCTAAATCACTAATCGCAAGGTCTTTCTTCATATCATTATATTGCAAGAAAGGTAAACTCAAACTTGCACCCAAAGCCAAAGCTGGGTTTTGTAATAAATTACTCAAAGAGGTACTACTCGAGCCTAAACTGCCAGTTAAACTGATTGAAGGATAGTAACTGGCTTTCGTTGCATCTTTATTTGCCAAAGCTTTACGTAATCTTAATTCGCTCGCTTGTAAATCTGGACGGCGAGACAACAACTCGGCTGGTAAACCCGCTGCAATCGTCGGTAATGCAATTCGAGGTAAACGCTGCGGCTCTGAAATATTCAGTTGTTGCACAGGTTCATGCAATAACACAGCCAATGCAGTACGTGTTTCCACTTTTTGTTGGGCAATTTGGCTTAAGGTCGATTTTTGACTTTGGACCGACTGTTCTGCTTGCGTTAGATCTAAACCTGACACGGCGCCGGCTTTATATTGCACCTTGACCAAGTCATAGGTTTTTTGCGTACTGGTTAAGTTTTGCTGCGCAATACTGTAGCGCTCATTTAAATAGCCAAGTTGCCAATATAGGTTTGCTGTTGTTGCAATCAAGCTTTGGGCAGTGGCTTGTAGGTCCTGTTCAGTTGCTAGAGCTTCCCATTTTGCGGCCTCAGTCTGGCTAGCCAAGCGACCAAATAAATCTACTTCATAACTAACGCCACCACTGAGTGATACACCTTTTGATGAGTCATCACCTGAGTTAAGGTCAAAGTTATGTCCAGTTGAAACACTTGAACTCACGCGTGGCCCTTGTTTGTTTTCAGCCAAACCTGCTTTTAGTCGAGCTTGCTGTAAATTAATACCTGCAACAGCAAGGTCTGTATTCGCAGCTAAAACTTGATTCACCAATTGGTTCAATTGAACATCATTAAACAATGTCCACCATTGGTCAGCATAAGTATCTGCATGAACTTGCTGACTCATGGCTTTCGCATTTTGAAATTGCGTCGGGAGTTGTGTTGCAGGAGCTTCATAAGGCGTCTTAACCACAGCGGCACAGCCGACTAAGCTACTTCCGAGAATGAAGGCACTTGCAAGTTTAGTTAAGGTCATTTGCATCATTATTTCCTTATTCGCGAGAAAGCGCATCGACAGGGTTAAGCTGTGCGGCATTACGTGCAGGAATAAAGCCAAACACAATACCAATCATACTTGAGCAGACAAATGCAGCAACGATAGACGTTGTTGAATAGGCCATTTGGAATGTTCCACCGGCAAAATGACTAATCAATTGTCCAATACCTAAAGATAATAAAACCCCAAGCACACCGCCTAAGATACATACCAACACCGCCTCAATCAGGAACTGCTGTAAAATATCACTTTGACGGGCACCCACGGCCATACGTACACCAATTTCTTGAGTACGCTCAGTCACAGAAACCAACATAATGTTCATGACCCCAATACCACCGACGATCAATGAAATCACCGCAATAGCAGACACCAATAAAGTCATTGTTGCAGTGGTTTGTTGAATGGTTTCACGGATACTATCGGAGTTCTGTGTAAAGACATCTTGCGCGCCATGTCGTTGCACCAATAAGTTTAATATGGCGTTTTCAGCAGCAGCACTTGGGTATTCATCTTTTACTCGGACAATGATGCTACGTACATTCGACTGACCTAACATACGACTCATGACCGTTGAATACGGCAAATACACATTCAGGCTATCTGAGTTGCCCATCATGCTTTTTTGTTCTTCGATCACGCCAATGATACGGCTCGGCACACTGCCTAATAAAATGACTTGACCCACAGGGTTGGTGCCATCTGCAAAGAAGGTATTTTTAGTATTACTATCAATCACCACATCTTGCGCTTGCTCAGTCACGCTTTCTTTATCAAAAGGCTGACCCGAAGCGAAGTTCATTCCTTTGACATAGAAGAAATCTTCACTCACGCCATTCACTGTGGTCGACGCTTCTGTGTCTTTAAAACGTGCTGTAACAGATGAATTGACTGAAGGACTAACGCCATCGACATAAGGTTGTTCCGCAAGGGCCGTCGCATCGGCTGGAACCAATGTTTTTACTTGGGAGGATCTGGAATTATCACCAAAGCCTCGACCTTGATACACCGTGATGGTATTGGTACCTAAACTGCTGATATTTTCTAAAATCTGCTTTTGAGAACCATTACCTAAGGCCACCACGGATACCACAGAAGCGATACCAATAATGATCCCGAGCATGGTTAAAAATGTACGCATCCGGTGTGCATTCATGGCAAGAATCGCCATACGGAATGCTTCACCTAAACGGTCAACGGCAGAGCGCCAGCTTGAAGTTTTTTTCTGTGTGTTTGGAACGAGTTGTTGTTTTTCTAAAGGTTCATCATCTGTTTCAGGTACATTGGGCTGATCTGAGATGATATTACCGTCAGAAATTTCAATAATTCGAGTCGCATTTTTTGCAACATTATGGTCGTGCGTGACCAAAATAATGGTATGACCTTTGGCATTGAGTTCGCGCAAAATCCGCATCACTTCAATACCACTATTCTTATCTAGTGCACCGGTCGGTTCATCGGCAAGAATAACATCGCCACCATTCATGAGGGCACGCGCAATCGATACACGTTGTTGCTGACCACCCGATAGTTGGCTCGGACGGTTTTGGGTTTTTTCACCCAGTCCAAGATCGGTTAGTAGTTGCTTGGCACGTGCATTGCGTTCGGTTGCATCTGCACCGGCATAGATTGCAGGAACTTCGACGTTACCAGCAGCATTCAAATCACCGAGTAAGTGATAGCGCTGGAAAATAAAGCCAAAATATTCACGGCGTAACTGTGCTAATTCATCAGGTTCAAGCTCACGCGTTTCGCGCCCTTTGACTTTGTAACTGCCATTTGTGGGTTTATCTAAACACCCCAAAATGTTCATGAGGGTAGATTTACCAGAACCGGACTGACCTACAATTGCTACCAGTTCACCTGGGTAAATCTCAAGATTCACCCCTTTTAGAATCTGGACTGTGCTTTCACCGGCAGGGAATTCACGCGTCAGATTCTTGACCTCGAGTAGAGGTGTTTGATGTTGACTCATGATTACATTCTCATTGGGCCGCCAGCACCACCGCGGTTGCTGCGTTTCGCTGAATCATTTGAAGTATCAGAACCGTCGGCAATCACGACTTTGTCACCTTGTTTTAAGCCACGGATCACTTGTGCGGTCACACGGTTATTTAAACCGAGTAATACCTGTTGTGGTTGAGCTGAACCATCGGCTTGTAGTACACGAACCATCGCAACGCTGGCTTTACCTTGTTTGACCAATGTTTTTTCAGCTTCAGTCAGTTCTAAATGTTTAGGACGGTTTGGAGTATCTTTGTTCGATCTAGCTTCTGCGCTGGCATTTTTATCAGCAGATTGACCATCGGTAGACGTATTATTTCGGCTACGTTGTGGACGGTTCGAGGTTTGTACGGCTGCAGCAGGGACAGTCAAGACATTCTTGGCTTCGTCTAAAATGATATACACCTGAGCGGTCATATCGATACGCAATTTACCGTCTTCATTTGGGACATCAAATAACGCGTTGTAGTAAACCGCAGTACTTGAAGACGAAGAGGTGTTGTTGTTACTTTCGGTGTTAATTGAGTTCGGCGCAGGTTCAACTTGGCGCAGGGTAGCATAGTGTTTTGTTTCACTGTCGCCCAAGGTTGTAAAATAAACGTTTTGACCTTCTTGGACTTTCATCACATCGGCTTCAGAAATTTCAGCTTTAATGGTCATGGTGTCGAGTTTTGCCAATTTCACAATGGTTGGCGCACTTTGGTTAGCATTTACGGTTTGGCCTTCTTCAGTCACAATCGCCACGATGGTTCCATCCATAGGTGCAACAATTTGTGTATAGCCTAAGTCTTCTTTTGCAGTCGCTAAAGTTAAACGTGATTGTTCAATTTGTGCATTAATGGCTGCAATATCAGCTTGCGCAGTTTTATAACTTGCTAGCGCAGATTCAAGTTCTGCACGACTAGTCGCGTCTTGAGCGTACATTGCTTGTTGACGATTATATTCAGCTTGGACTTTTGCAAGATTTGCTTGTTTAACTGCCAATTGCGCTTGTTGGTTTTTGATGCTGGCTTCTGCAGTTTTTAAATCATTTTCCTGACGTACAGAGTCAATACGGGCAATCAGCTGACCTTGTTTCACTTCATCACCGAGTTGCACATACATCTTTTTCACCTGACCAGAAACCTGTGCACCAACACTCACCATTTTGGTTGCTTCAAGTACACCTGTTGCAAGTACAGAGTTTTCAATGTCACCACGACTCACTTCAGCAGTAATATATTGCGGCTGAGTTTCTTTAGGTTTTAGGAAATGCCATGCAGTGACAGCGATTGCCAAAGCAACGATGATGGCTACGATCAATTTTGCTGGTTTTATTTTTGGCATGATTGGCAGTTAAAAGTTTATAAAGATGATTGAATTATAAGATTTAAATACGGATAAATTGTGAACTTTTTGAACAAACAGTAATGATAATTATTCTTTTATACTGCAATGCAAGTTATTACAGCCTTTTATTAGACTAGAAGAGTCTGCGCCCACACAAGCTGGCAATAGCTTGTTGTACCAAGTGCTCAGGATTTTCATGACCTAAACCTTTTATTGACGCGTCTAAACGAAGTAATAGGGCAGGCCAAGTCAAAAAATCGTTGGCATTTAAACGGCGTAACGCTTGTTGATACAGCCCGACTTTGGTTTTCCAAATACCGATTTGCAAGGCATTTTGTGGCTGCTCAAACAGTTGCATTAGCAAACGCATTTCCTTACTGATACTCCATAAAATCAGCGACATCGGCTCGCCTGAAGCGATTAAGTATTGAAAAATTTTAATTGATTGCGCCAAATTGCCTTGCAGCATGGCATCATTTAAATCATAGGTGGTGTAGCGTGACTGATCTTGTAAGCAAGAGTACAGATGATCTATTTGGATCATCTCTGCTTCAGGAAAAGTATCTGCAACACGCATTAAACTATTTTTTGCAGCCAGTAAGTTGTGCTCATGATGCTGTTCTAGCCATTGCCAAGCATCATTGGCGAGTTTAATGCCGAGCTTTTGTGCTTCAACGGCCAAAATTTGCTGACGATCTTTAGGGTAGTTTGCAGTCAGTGCAACATTGACTCCATTGGCATCAATGGTTTGGAAAAAACTGGTCTTTAAACTCGCACTGTCTTGCTTCGGCATGACCACGAGCAGCAAGTTACTTTCATTTTGCTGCAAATAGCTTTTTAACAGTTTTAGTCCATTGGCATCGGGTTTAATGCTGCCATGTGCCTCAATTGCCAGTTGACTGGAAAATAATGACAAGCTATTTAAAGCATTAAAGACATTTTTCCAATCAGCAGCAGAGCTAATGTCATACCGTTGACGCTCGACTTCTCGAGTGTTCCAACTCTTACGAAATGCATCCAGGAGATTTTGTTCAAGTAAAGGCTCTTGACCATGCAGCACCCAGGCACCTTGCGCTTCATCTACACGTTTTAATGCCTGAAGATAGTCAAGTTTCATAAATCAAAATTACTCAGCTTTGGTCGGTGCAGTTAGTGGGTTTGCTTTCGGTAAGCGGTTTGATGAAATTTGGCGCACGATTTGTTGTGCAATGTCATCAATAATCACTTGTTTTAAATATTTTTCTTCTTGGTCATCGGTGTTCACGGTTGCTACGTCGTATTGGTAGCTACGTGTTGCCATCAATGTACGGGGTTCTGTCACAGGGTTACCTTGAGCATCTTCAATTTGGAACGTCACATTCAAGCGCAGTAAAGTTTCAACCAATTTACCATTGAGTTCTAAACGTCGTGGAGTGTAATCCAACACATGTAAGACATAGGCATTTTGATTATTGCTCAATTGCACGCCTGCAGAACCTAAATAAATCGCTAACTTTTCATGTAAGTCATCCGTATCTTCAGGAAGTGCCAATCGCATATTGGAATAGGCTACAGGTACAGCAGCAGGGTTGGTGCCTTTTAAATGAAAACCACAACCGACCATGCCTGCGCTCAGGCCCATAGTTAATACAATTGCAGCAACACGTTGAACCAAGTGCATAAAGTGTCCTCTGTTTCCCGAAGGGATAATGTTGAAATCCTGTGTGGATTGTAAAGTCAAAGCCCGTTGACTCGCAACGGGCTTTGTTTGGGAATTGTGAAATCCTTTTGTTCCCTCTCCTCATAGGAGAGGGTTAGGGAGAGGTTAATTACCCTCATCCCAACCTTCTCCCAAAGGGAGAAGGAAATATAAGGAATTTAAACCACCAAATTCACTAATTTATTCGGCACCACAATTTCTTTCTTGGTTGGACCAGTCAAGAATTGTTGAACTTCAGGTAATGCTTTTGCTTGCGCCAGAATGTCATCTTTAGAGGCATCGACAGACACTTCTAATTTGCCACGAAGTTTACCGTTCACTTGCACTACAATCGTTTGTGTATTGCGAGTCAGCGCAGATTCATCTACCGCAGGGAAGCGTGCTGATGTTAATTCGATACCAAACTCAGCCAATAAGGTTTGGCTTAAATGTGGTGCAAAAGGAGCAAGTAAAGTTAGAAGGGTAATGATTGATTCACGTGCAACGGCAACGTCATTGTCATCTTTGGCTTCAAACTTATTGTTTGCATTCAAAAGTTCCATCATCGCAGCAATGGCGGTGTTGAACGCATGACGACGTGCAATGTCATCACCCACTTTTTGAATGGTTTCGTGTGTTTTACGACGCAAGTCTTGTGCAGCGGTAGATAGTGTCGCTTTGTCGATGTTTGCAGCAGAGTTGCCTTGTTCAAGGAAACCAGATGCTAGGCGCCATACACGTTTTAAGAAACGGTTTGCACCTTCAACACCTGCGTCAGACCATTCAAGTGATTGATCTGGTGGAGCTGCGAACATCATGAATACACGTGCAGTATCTGCGCCGTATTGGTCAATAATGGCTTGCGGGTCGATACCGTTATTTTTCGATTTCGACATTTTTTCTTGACCGCCAATCACGACGTCTTGACCATCACCTTGATATTTCGCAGAAATGATACGACCTTTTTCATCACGTTCTAAATCGATGTCAGCAGGGTTAAACCAAGTTTTCTTACCTGACTCTGATTCACGGTAGTAGGTATCCGCAAGCACCATACCTTGAGTAAGCAAGTTGGTGAATGGCTCGTTCCCTTGTACCACACCTTCATCACGCATCAATTTGTGGAAGAAGCGTGCATAAAGTAAATGAAGAATTGCGTGTTCAACACCACCGATGTATTGGTTCACAGGTAACCAAGTTTGACCCGCTTCAGGTTTCACCATACCGTCAGTGAAATCTGGAGATGCATAGCGTGCATAGTACCAAGATGATTCTACAAAGGTATCCAAAGTATCTGTTTCACGACGAGCATCGCCACCACAGCATGGGCAAGTGGTTTCATAGAACTCAGGCATTTTGTTGAGTGGATTGCCTGAACCGTCTGGAACCACGTCCGTTGGCAATACAACTGGAAGTTGTTCTTCAGGTACTGGAACCTGACCACATTTTTCACAGTTGATCATAGGAATTGGACAACCCCAATAACGCTGACGAGAAACACCCCAGTCACGTAAACGGAATTGAACTTTCGAGTTGGCAAGTCCAGTCGGTTCTAATTTTGCAAGGAATGCATCGTACGCCCCTTGTAAGTCTAAACCGTCAAATTCGCCTGAATTCACCAGTTTGCCTTCTTTAGAACCGTACCATTCTTGCCAAGTTGTTGCGTCAAAGTCTGCATCGTCTGCACCTTTGGCATCAATCACTTGCTTAATGTTTAAGCCATATTTATTCGCAAACTCGAAGTCACGTTCATCGTGTGAAGGCACTGCCATCACCGCGCCTGAACCGTAAGACATCAAGACGTAGTTTGCGATCCAAACAGGAACTTCTTCACCTGTAACTGGGTGCTTCACAGAAAGACCAGTTGCCATGCCTTTCTTTTCAGCAGTCGCAAGATCAGCTTCTGCAACAGAACCCATACGGCACTCTTCGATAAATGCAGCAAGCTCAGGATTGCTTTCCGCAGCTTTAAGTGCCATCGGATGTTCTGCTGCAACCGCAACATAAGTCACACCCATGAGTGTGTCAGCACGAGTGGTAAATACAGTTAAACCATCTGCATAAACGTCTGGATTCGCTGAAGGGAAGGTAATTTCCATACCCTGTGAGCGACCAATCCAGTTACGTTGCATGGTTAAAACTTGCTGTGGCCAGCCGTCTTTTAATGTTTCTAAATCGTCAAGTAATTCTTGCGCATAGTCAGTGATGCGGAAGTAGTACATTGGAATATCACGTTTTTCGACCAATGCACCAGAACGCCAGCCACGACCATTTTCAACTTGTTCGTTTGCTAAAACAGTTTGGTCTACTGGGTCCCAGTTCACTGTTGAAAGCTTACGGTAAATTAAACCTTTTTTATAAAGCTGTACGAATAACCATTGTTCCCAGCGATAGTATTCAGGTGTGCAAGTTGCAAATTCACGATCCCAATCTACAGAAAGACCTAACTTTTTAAGCTGATTACGCATGTAATCAATGTTTTCAAAAGTCCATTTTGCAGGAGCGACTTGATGGGCAATTGCAGCATTTTCAGCAGGTAGACCGAAAGCATCCCAACCCATGGGTTGTAGCACAGTTTCACCTTGTAAGCGGTGGAAACGGCTGATCACGTCACCAATCGTATAGTTACGCACATGACCCATATGCAGTTTGCCACTTGGATAAGGGAACATAGAGAGGATATAACGACGTGGTCCTTCTACTTGGTCGGCAACTTTAAAGGCTTTGCGATTTTCCCAGTCTTGTTGGACTGTCGGTTCAATCGCACTGGCTTGATATTCAGGGTCAATGTGAGTAGTCATAAACGTAAATAGAAATAACGGTTAAAAAGTTTGTGCTACAGCATAGCGCAAAATACGCCTAGAGTGAATTTTGCGATGCTGTGTAGATGTAAATAATTTAAGTCAAAATTGAAGGCTTTGGCGTAAATTATTGTGGTGCGGAGGCTACGGCTTGACCTTGGCGGAGCGCTGCATTGGCTTCGCGTTGTTGTTCGGCTTGTTGCTCATTTTGTTCATTCGGCTGTTCGGCTTCACGTGAAACTTCTTCTTGGTTTTTTGTTGGAGCAGATTGCGTAGTTGTTGTTGCACCATAGGTATTCACTTTACCTTTACGCTGCGCATTTTTTGGCGGTGGCGTGGTGGTGTAATGCGTTGAACCTTTAGCGTCCACCCACTTGTAATATTCTTTCGCTGAAAGGTCCAAACTGGTCAGGCAAAATGCCATGGTAGATAAAATACAGGCAGTGCGAGCAATCGTCGTCTTCATCATAAATTCAGTCCCAAAGTTAGAGTGATCATGCAAAATTATGCTGAAAATTTTGCGCTTTTTTGACAGCAGAATCTATGCATTTTTTAGCACAAAGGATAAAAGGGGCATCGTGTGGGATGAATAACTTTGTGAATGATGAATTGTGGAATTAATAAGCAATCAAAATATTGTGTTTTTATCATTTAATCCATGCCTTAAGTTGAAAGTGAGGCAATTGAATTAAAAAACCACAGCAATTCATTTAATTTATTTATTAGATTTATAAAAGTATTTTATTAAATACATGCTAACTGGTTATAAATAAACAAACTACAAAGAATGCAAAGAATGGGAGTGTGCTTAAAAAACAAACGGTCTGTAAGTAATCAGAAAAAAGCCCATTTTTAAACTTGACTTTAATGGTTGAAACTACAAAAATGCTGTCTTTAGTTTTATATGCCTTAGATCGATCACCCTTCGAATGAGTGCATTTTAGCAATGGACTTCTTCTCTAGCCGAGAGGTTGAACAAAGCCAACAAAATATGTTTATCCCAACATGTTTTAGACCCCATATTGCTCAAACAGCAAGCAGGTCAGATTTTTTTCTTATTGCTATGAAAACTATGAAATTTGTGTGCTATAACAGAGCACACAGTTAATGAATTAACCACGACAAATGCCCTCCATTTGTGCGTGAAAAAAGATTAGGGTGAATCACGTTGGAACTTTTATCTGGTGGTGAAATGCTTGTTCGCGCTTTAGCGGACGAAGGCGTTGAACATGTTTTTGGATACCCAGGCGGCGCAGTACTGCATATTTATGATGCGCTATTTCAACAAGAAAAAATCAATCATTACCTAGTGCGCCACGAGCAAGCTGCTGGTCATATGGCTGATGCTTACTCACGTGTCACAGGTAAAACAGGTGTCGTATTGGTGACATCTGGTCCTGGTGCAACAAATACCGTAACTCCAATTGCAACTGCCTATATGGACTCAATCCCAATGGTGATTTTGTCAGGTCAGGTTGCAAGCCATCTTATCGGTGAGGATGCGTTCCAAGAAACGGATATGGTCGGTATTTCGCGCCCAATCGTAAAACACAGCTTCCAAGTACGTCATGCAAGCGAAATCCCTTCGATTATTAAGAAGGCATTTTATATCGCTTCAAGTGGCCGTCCCGGTCCTGTTGTTGTTGATATTCCAAAGGATGCGACGAATCCTGCAGAGAAATTTGCTTACGAATATCCTGAAAAAGTGAAAATGCGTTCGTATCAACCGCCGCATCGTGGTCACTCAGGTCAAATTCGTAAAGCAATTGATGAATTGATTCATGCTAAACGCCCAATTATTTATTCAGGCGGTGGTGTGGTTCAAGGCAACGCTTCTGCACAGTTGACAGAGCTTGCTCATTTGCTTGGTTACCCAGTAACAAATACTTTGATGGGCTTAGGTGCATTCCCGGGGAATGATCCACAGTTCATTGGTATGCTCGGTATGCATGGTACTTACGAAGCCAATATGACCATGCACAATGCAGATGTGATTTTGTGTGTAGGCGCGCGCTTCGATGACCGTGTAACCAATAATCCAGCGAAATTCTGTCCAAATGCCAAAGTCATTCATATTGATATTGACCCAGCAACGATTTCAAAAACAATTATGGCGCACATCCCAATTGTGGGTGCAGTAGAGCCTGTATTGACTGAAATGTTGGCTCAATTAAAGCAATTGAATGTGTCTAAACCAAATCCTGAAGATATCGGGGCTTGGTGGAAACAAATCAATGAATGGCGCCAAGTTCATGGTTTGAACTATGACAAACCAACTGATGGTTCGATGAAGCCACAGCAAGTTGTTGAAGCGTTGGATAAAATTACCAATAGTCAAGCCATCATTACTTCAGACGTTGGTCAACACCAAATGTTTGGTGCGCTTTACTACAAATACACACGTCCACGTCAATGGATCAACTCAGGTGGTCTAGGAACCATGGGTGTAGGTTTGCCATATGCTATGGCAGCTAAACTTGCCTTCCCAGATCAACAAGTAGTGTGTATTACTGGCGAAGCATCGATTCAGATGTGTATCCAAGAACTATCTACATGTAAGCAATATGGCTTGAATGTAAAAATTCTATGCTTGAATAACCGTGCATTAGGTATGGTTAAGCAATGGCAAGACATGAACTACGAAGGTCGTCACTCAAGCTCGTATGTTGAGTCACTTCCAGACTTCCCTAAATTAATGGAGGCGTATGGTCATGTAGGTATTCAAATTGACCATGCAGATGAACTCGAGTCGAAGCTTGCTGAAGCGATGGCGATCAATGATAAGTGCGTGTTTATTAACGTGATGGTTGACCGTTCAGAGCATGTATATCCAATGTTGGTTGCTGGCCAGTCAATGAAAGATATGTGGTTAGGCAAAGGAGAGCGCACACAATGAGACATATTATCTCTGTACTTGTAGAAAACGAAGCAGGTGCGCTTTCACGTTTGGTAGGTTTATTCTCTCAGCGTGGTTATAACATTGAGACATTAAACGTAGCGCCAACAGAAGATCCGACGCTTTCGCGTTTGACTTTAACCACGTATGGCGATGAGCATAAAATTGAACAAATCACCAAACAACTCAACAAGCTTGTCGAAGTTGTTAAAGTTGTTGATTTGTCTGAAGGTGCTCATATTGAACGTGAATTGATGTTAATTAAAGTCAAAGCACTTGGTTCAGCGCGCGCAGAAATTAAACGTACTGCGGATATTTTCCGTGGACAAATCGTAGACGTAACACCAACGACATATACCATTCAAATCGCAGGTACAACTGAAAAGATAGATGGTTTTATTGATGCCTTAGCTGAAAATACAATTCTAGAAGTTGTACGTTCAGGTGTTTCAGGTATCGCACGTGGCGAAAAAGTTTTAACTATCTAATTTTATATATTCACCTCACTCCTATGGGTGAGGTACTTGAAACGTGAATAATCAAACAGAATCACGGTATCAAGTTAAAGGAAACAAAAGCATTTTAGCGGAGACAGCAATGCAAATTTTTTACGATAAAGACACAGACTTATCTATCATCCAAGGCAAAAAAGTAGCAATCATTGGTTATGGTTCACAAGGCCATGCTCATGCGCTTAACCTTAAAGATTCAGGCGTTGACGTAACTGTAGGTCTACGTGCTGGTTCTACTTCTTGGAAAAAAGCTGAAAATGCTGGTCTTAAAGTTTCAGAAGTTCCTGCTGCTGTAGCTCAAGCTGACTTAGTTATGATTTTGACTCCAGATGAGTTCCAATCACAACTTTACCGTGACGTAATTGAGCCAAACATCAAGCAAGGTGCAACGCTAGCATTTGCTCATGGTTTCTCTGTTCTTTATAACCAAGTTGTTCCACGTGCTGACCTTGACGTAATCATGGTTGCTCCAAAAGCGCCTGGTCATACTGTACGTTCAGAATTCCAACGTGGTTCAGGTGTACCTGATCTTATCGCTGTTCACCAAGATGCTTCTGGTAATGCACGTAACGTTGCGCTTTCTTACGCTTCAGGTGTTGGTGGTGGCCGTACTGGTATTATCGAAACTTCATTCCGTGAAGAAACTGAAACTGACCTTTTCGGTGAGCAAGCAGTCCTTTGTGGTGGTGCTGTTGAATTGGTTAAAATGGGCTTCGAAACTCTTGTTGAAGCTGGTTATGCACCAGAAATGGCTTACTTCGAATGTTTACACGAACTTAAATTGATCGTTGACTTAATGTTCGAAGGCGGTATCGCGGACATGAACTACTCAGTATCAAACAATGCTGAATATGGCGAATACGTAACTGGCGTTGAAGTAATCAACGAACAATCTCGTGAAGCGATGCGTAATGCGCTTAAACGTATTCAATCTGGTGAATACGCGAAAATGTTCATCAATGAAGGTGCGTTAAACTATCCTTCAATGACTGCTCGTCGTCGTCAAAATGCTGCTCATGGTATTGAAGTAACTGGCGGTAAGCTACGTGCAATGATGCCTTGGATCCAAGCGAACAAAATCGTTGATAAAGAGAAAAACTAATTTCTTGAATCAATTGATTTGAATACGAAGACCCACTCATTTTGAGTGGGTTTTTTAATATCTAAAGTTACGTGCCTTAAAAATAGAAAAGCATGCTTTTCTATTTTTTCGTACCTTGGATTCAAGCGAACAAAATCGTAGACAAAGAAAAGAACTAAGTTTTGATTTCTAAGTCAAAAAGCCCCCTGTTTTTAACAGGGGCTTTTTTATGCCTTACTGAAATCAGCATAAAGGCAAGTAAAACCGTTGATAAAGAGAAAAACTAATTTCTCCAATCAATTGATTTGAATGTGGAAGCCCACTCATTTGAGTGGTATTTAAATTTGCTAAGTACCTAGAAAGGATAAAAGGCAGTACGTGGCCTCTTTGCGTCCACAACAGTGATTTGCTTTTTGGGCTTCATTCAAAGCAGTACTTTTTCTTCCTTGTATTCAAGTAAAAAAAGTTGTAGAGCAATAAAAGAACAAAATTTTATTTCTCAGTCAAAAAAGATGTTTTTAATGGGGATGCCAAAGATTGGAAACATGGTCTTTAAAAGTGAATCAAATTTAATTTGATGGTTTTGAGTCATGGGTGGTTTCAAAACTCCTATATTTGTGTCAGCTGAGTTGAATTTAGGTTGTGATAGAGTAGGCATTATTCATGGCTGTCAACGGCATTCTAAAATTGACCCCTTTTACCTTACAAATGGCAAAGTAAAATTGACCCCTTTGATCTCGTATTAAGTTTCAACCTGGGGCTGAATCCCAATTCTTTTTTTATCCTTCAAACGATAACTCTCACCCGATATCTGTACCACATGACAGTGATGTAATAGCCGATCTAACATCGCAGCGGTCAACGTAACATCATCCGCAAATGACTTAGACCATTGGCTAAAGGGTAAGTTACTCGTCAATATCGTACTGCCTTTTTCATAACGCTTGGCAATCACATTAAAGAACAAATTCGCTTCTTCACGTCCAAACGGTAAATAACCAATTTCATCGATAATCAGTAACTTTGGTCCCAGTACCGCACGTTGCATATAGGTTTTCAGTTTACCTTGCTGATAGGCTGTACTCAGTTGCAGCATGAGATCGGCGGCGGTAATGAACTTGATCTTAATGTTGTTCATGATGGCCTTATAGCCTAATGCCATAGATAAGTGCGTTTTTCCTACTCCGCTAGCCCCGAGAAACACCACATTTTCTGCTCTAGCAATAAAGCTCAGATTGAACATTTCAATCACCTGTGATTTAGGGGCCCCTAGGGCATAATTAAAATCATAGTCTTCCAGGGTTTTGACTTGAGGCAGGCCTGAGAGTTTCATCAGTACCTGCTGACTGCGCTGTTGCCTGGCAGCATATTCATGCGTCAAGATCGCTTCAACAAAGTCGGCATAACTTCCATCTTGACCTAATGTTTGTTGTGCATGATGTGACCATTGTGATGCGATGGCAGGCAGATTGAGCTTTTGGCAAAGTTGCTCTATACGGTCGTATTGCAGAT
>NZ_VPCB01000010.1:0-141422 GCF_013418435.1 Acinetobacter sp. YH12142
ATCGTTTGAAGGATAAAAAAAGAATTGGGATTCAGCCCCAGGTTGAAACTTAATACGAGATCAAAGGGGTCAATTTTACTTTGCCATTTGTAAGGTAAAAGGGGTCAATTTTAGAATGCCGTTGACACTGGGTTTGAAGTGATTGCTTATTATTTTGAAACCGATTTGGACAGTACCTTAAAGCGCAACAGTTTTCGTGAAGGCAAAGCCCATATTCCAGAAGTTGGCGTGCGTGCTACTTATCGCAAGCTTCAAGTTCCATCACAGGATGAAGGCTTTGATCAAATTTTTAAAATTAAAATTATCAGTCACGGCGAGTTTTCAATTTTACCCATGCATGAATAACGAGCATTAACCTGCTTTTTGGCTATCTTGCCATTTTTTAAAAGCCGATTGCATCGCTTGACGCTCATAAGGTTTCACTAAACGACTTTCTAATGAAGCAAAATCACCTTTATAGGCAGCAGCAACCATCGATTTAGCCAGCTCTTGAATACTTACGCGTCCACGGTGTTCATATTGTTGAACTTCTTCATGGGTGAGTTCAACATCCCAACATGACACGACAGAACTCAGATCAACCGCTATGCTCAAGTAATATTGATCAAAGTCTTGATAAAGTTCCCAAAAATGCGGCTCATAGGCGATAAGGTTCATGGTGCAATGCTAGCTAATTGAATTTAATCACTATAAAGATAATATTGAATAAAATATATTCAACTTTAGGTGATAGATATAAAGCCTGAGCTGAAAAAATTAGGGGAAAATTTTGATAAGAGATTTGATGTGAATATTATGGAGAATAGAAATTTCTCAATTATTCATTACAAATAAATCACTTCAAATTCATCAAAGACAATCAAATGAAATTTACTTACCAGTTATGTTCTTTGAACTCAATATTTGGGCAATATTGTTGTATTATCTTTTCTACGTCATTATTAATTTGGTCTAAGGGCAAAATAATCCCTATACACATACCGAAGAAAACAATTAAATGAGTTTGCGTTTTCTCAATATTTGATACTAAACTCCATGAAAAAATTTGAGTGTAATACTCAGTACTTTCGATAAGATTTTTCTCTGTAATCTCAATTTCTTTATCCCCAATGAAAATTTTCGAATTTTCAGCCATATGATCGATATATCGTATCTTAAACATATTTTGAAAAAGAGAGTTTACTTTGGGCAATAATCCTAATAAAAGAGCGACTAAAACAATCAAGTAATTCAAAAGTGAAGAATCATTTTTGAAGAAAATAAAAATAAAGAGACCGACAATTAATAGTATAAAAAATTTAAACACTAATCTGAGAAACTTAACTTCGAATTTGTCATATACAACAGGATTCATCAGATTTTCATTTAGCACCTGAAATACATAAAAATCTTCATTGGTTGTTTTAATGTTGAGTTTCATTTTATTTTTTATATCAAGATTTATTTGCTAAATATTATATCCATCTCGATTTAAGTTGTATATTTGAACATAAAAAAACCACCCTTTCGGGTGGCTCTTTCAATCTCGAACAGCGTCTTATTGAGCGCGGTTTTTGATTTTGCGGATGGTTTCCAACTGAGCAGCAGTTTCTGCAAGAGCAGCCAAAGCAGCAGCTGAGTCCAAGTCGCTCTTTTGATTTGCTAACAATTGTTCAGCTTGTTTACGAGCTTCAATAATTGCTGCTTCATCAAGGTTGTCAGCACGTACTGCGGTATCTGCAAGTACAGTAACAACGTGCGGTTGAACTTCTAGTACACCACCTGATACATAGATTAATTCTTCTGTACCATTTTCAAGCAGAACGCGGATTGCGCCCGGCTTGAGCAAAGTTACTAGTGGTGCATGGCCAGGCATAATACCCAACTCACCACCAGCACCTTTAGCAATTAGCATAGTTACAGTGCCAGAGTACAAAGACTCTTTAACACTTACAACGTCACATTGCATAGTTGACATGAGAATCTCCTAAATTAGGTAACTAATTAAAGTTTCTCAGCTTTAGCAATAACTTCGTCAATACCACCAACCATGTAGAACGCTTGTTCTGGAATGTGGTCGTATTCACCAGCTAGAAGACCTTTAAAGCCACGAATTGTTTCTTTAAGCGGTACAAGTTTACCAGGAGCACCAGTAAACACTTCAGCTACGTGGAACGGTTGAGAGAAGAAACGTTGGATCTTACGTGCACGGTATACAGTAAGTTTGTCTTCTTCTGCCAATTCGTCCATACCAAGAATTGCGATAATGTCTTTCAATTCTTTGTAACGTTGAAGAACGTTTTGAACTGAACGAGCGATTTCGTAATGCTCAGTACCCACTACAAGTGGATCTAACTGACGTGAAGTAGAGTCAAGTGGATCGATCGCTGGGTAAATACCAGAAGATGCGATGTCACGGCTCAATACAACAGTCGCGTCCAAGTGAGCGAAGGTAGTAGCAGGCGATGGATCTGTTAAGTCATCGGCAGGTACGTATACCGCTTGGATTGACGTAATAGAACCAGACTTAGTAGACGTAATACGTTCTTGAAGAACACCCATCTCTTCTGCAAGAGTCGGTTGGTAACCTACTGCAGATGGCATACGACCTAGAAGTGCTGATACTTCAGTACCCGCTAGTGTATAACGATAGATGTTGTCGACGAACAATAGAACGTCACGGCCTTTACCGTTTTCGTCTTTTTCGTCACGGAAGTACTCAGCCATAGTCAAACCAGTCAACGCTACGCGTAAACGGTTACCTGGTGGCTCGTTCATCTGACCGTAGACCATTGCTACTTTGTCTAGAACGTTAGAGTCTTTCATTTCGTGATAGAAGTCGTTACCTTCACGAGTACGTTCACCAACACCAGCAAACACAGATAAACCTGAGTGAGCTTTTGCGATGTTGTTGATCAACTCCATCATGTTTACAGTTTTACCAACACCGGCACCACCGAACAGACCAACTTTACCGCCTTTAGCGAACGGGCAAAGTAAGTCAATGACTTTAATACCAGTTTCTAAAAGGTCAGTAGAAGCCGCTTGTTCTGCATAAGAAGGCGCTTGACGGTGAATTGGTAAACGAGTTTCAGTACCAACAGGACCAGCTTCGTCGATAGGGCGACCAAGAACGTCCATGATACGACCTAAACATGCAGTACCTACAGGTACAGAGATAGGCGCGCCAGTGTTAGTTACAGTAAGACCACGCTTAAGGCCTTCAGTAGAACCCATTGCAATAGTACGAACTACGCCATCACCAAGTTGCTGCTGAACTTCTAATGTAGTTTCAGTACCATCAACATGGAGAGCGTCATAGATCTTAGGAACGCTGTTACGTTCAAACTCGACGTCGATAACCGCGCCGATGATCTGAATGATACGACCGCTACTCATTGCTGTCTCCTCAATTCAAACTAATAATGTTAAACGGCAGCGGCACCACCAACGATCTCAGAGATTTCCTGAGTAATCGCGGCTTGACGCAGCTTGTTATAAATAAGTTGTAGGCTCTTGATCAATTCACCCGCGTTATCAGTTGCAGCTTTCATTGCAACCATACGAGCAGACTGTTCACATGCGATGTTTTCAATCACACCTTGATAAACCATAGACTCAATGTAACGAACCAATAAACCATTTAAAAGCTCTTCAGCTTCTGGTTCATAGATATAGTCCCAACCGTATTGACGGTTTAGACCTTCGCTTTCCTCAGCAGCTGCTAAAGGAACAAGCTGTTCGATTTTTTGGTTTTGAGTCATGGCGTTGACAAAGCCGTTTGACACTAGATAAATACGATCTAACTCGCCTTTATCAAACGCGTCTAACATCACCTGTACAGAACCAGTTAACTGTTCAAGACTCGGAGCATCACCTACGTTTGTAGTTGCACCAAGAACTTTACCGCCGTAGTTTTTAAAAAACGAAACCGCTTTTTGACCAATTAAAGCAAATTGAACTTCAATTGACTGCTCTTGTTGCTGTTGCACGTGTTTTACCACTTTTTTGAACAAGTTAATGTTCAAACCACCAGCAAGGCCACGATCTGAAGAAACAATGATATAGCCAACGCGCTTTACAGGACGTTCAACCATATAACGGTGTTTGTATTCAGGGTTCGCTTGTACCAAATGAGCAATTACACGGTGCATATTTTCGGCATACGGACGGCCTTGAGCCATGCGCTCTTGCGCACGACGCATCTTAGAAGCTGCTACCATCTGCATCGCGCGAGTAATTTTCTGCGTGCTTTTGATACTAGCTACTTTGGCGCGAATTTCTTTTAAATTTGCCATACGCTTAACCTAGTATTCGAAAGCCCTTTCGAGCTTCCGAAGGTTGATCCGTGAACCAAACCAAAACCAGATTCAACACAGTTGAATCTTAGTAAGTTTGAGTCGCTTTAAAGCTTTCAATACCTGCTTTGATTGCTGCTTCGATTTCTTTATCGTAAGCACCAGTCTCGTCAATTTTTTGCATTAACGCAGCATTTTCTGAACGGAAGTAAGAGATCAACGCAGCATCAAATGCAACGATTTTCTTCACTTCTACGTCAGCCATGTAGCCTTCGTTAGATGCATAAATTGAAACAGCTTGGTCAGCAATTGAGTATGGAGCATATTGTTTTTGCTTCATAAGCTCAGTTACACGTTGACCATGTTCAAGCTGTTTACGAGTTGCTTCGTCAAGGTCAGAAGCGAACTGAGCAAACGCAGCTAATTCACGGTATTGCGCAAGAGCGGTACGGATACCACCTGACAATTTTTTGATGATCTTAGTTTGAGCAGAACCACCAACACGTGATACAGAGATACCCGCGTTCACAGCAGGACGAATACCTGCGTTGAATAATGATGTTTCTAAGAAGATCTGACCGTCAGTAATCGAAATTACGTTTGTAGGTACGAATGCAGATACGTCACCGGCTTGAGTTTCAATAATCGGTAATGCAGTTAATGAACCAGTTTGGCCTTTAACTTCACCGTTAGTGAATTTCTCAACGTAGTCAGCAGATACACGTGAAGCACGTTCAAGTAAACGTGAGTGTAGATAGAATACGTCACCAGGATATGCTTCACGACCTGGTGGACGACGTAGAAGCAATGAAATTTGACGGTAAGCAACAGCTTGTTTAGACAAGTCATCATAAATGATAAGCGCGTCTTCACCGCGGTCACGGAAGTACTCACCCATTGTACAACCAGCATACGGAGCAAGATACTGCATCGCTGCAGGATCAGCTGCAGCAGCTGCTACAACAGTTGTGTACGCCATAGCGCCAGTTTCTTCTAGCTTACGTACTACGTTAGCGATAGTCGATTGTTTTTGACCAATTGCTACGTATACACATTTAATGCCAGAATTTTTCTGAGCGATGATCGCATCGATCGCCATAGCTGTTTTACCAGTTTGACGGTCACCGATGATCAACTCACGTTGACCACGACCAACAGGGATCATGGTATCAACTGATTTATAACCAGTTTGTACAGGTTGATCCACTGATTGACGCCAAATTACGCCTGGTGCTACTTTTTCAACAGCATCAGTAAGTTTTGCGTCAATAGGGCCTTTACCATCAATTGGGTTACCAAGAGCATCTACTACACGGCCTAAAAGTTCTGGACCAACCGGAACTTCTAATACACGACCTGTGCAACGAGCTTTTTGACCTTCTTGAAGGCTTAAGTAGTTACCTAAGACAACGGCACCCACTGAATCCTGTTCTAGGTTCAGTGCCATACCAAATAAGCCGCCGTCGAATTCGATCATTTCACCGTACATTGCATCAGCAAGGCCGTGAATGCGCACAATACCGTCGGAAACCATAACAATGGTCCCTTCGTTCTTAGCGGTCGCGCTGGTGTCCAGATCGCCGATACGCTGTTTAATGAGCGCACTGATCTCGGATGGATTCAGTTGTTGCATTGCGCTATACCTCAATCTTTTTAAAGTTCAGTCTTCGAGCTGTTAAGCAAGAAGACGAGTCCGCATTTTTTCAAGCTTGTTAAGCGCAGAATCATCTATCACTTGGTCGCCTGCACGAATAACTACACCCGCGATTAACGCTGGGTTAACTTCTACAGAAACATTTACGGCAGCTTCGAATTTTTTCTCTAATGCATGCGCAAGTAATTGTTCTTGTACAGAAGTCAATGGGAATGCAGATTCAATCACTACATCCACAGTATTGTTATTCTGTGATTTGAGCTGTTCGTATTCTTCTGAAATTTCAGGAAGAAGTGCCAGACGGTCATTATCGGCAAGCAATGTCAAAAAGTTTGACACTGCTGCTGTCTGGTCTTCACCTAAAACTTTTGCGAAAACACTTACCTGCTCAGCAGGAGTAAGCTCAGGGCGATTTAGATAAGCTGAAAATGCTTCGTCTTGCACCGCAGCACTGAGCAAATTCAATGCATTTGACCAAGCGTCAGTTGCATTTTGCTCAGAAGCGTAAGCAAATGCTGCTTTAGCGTATGGGCGTGCCAACGTCAAGAGTTCAGCCATAATCCGCCTCTCTTAAAGTTTAGCAGCCAGCTGAGTCAGCATGGCATTGTGAGCTTCTGCGTCAACTTGCTGGTTCAGAATTTTTTCTGCGCCAGTAACTGCAAGAGCAGCAACTTGTTGACGTAATTCTTCGCGAGCAGCATTGATTTCAGTATCAACAGCTTCTTTAGCTTGTTGACGAATACGCTCACCTTCAGCCGCAGCTTGAGTACGCGCTTCTTCTACCAATTGCGCACCACGACGGTTCGCTTGTTCGATCAATTGAGCCGCTTGTGCTTTAGCCGCGTCTAATTCAGCTTTCACTTGTGCTTGCGCATCCGCAAGGTCAGCTTTTGCTTTTTCAGCAGCGTTTAAGCCATCAGCGATTTTACGCTGACGCTCACTAATCGCATTGATTAGTGGTGGCCATACAAACTTCATGCAGAATGCGACAAAAATCGCAAATGCAATCGCTTGGCCAATCAATGTGAGGTTGATATTCATTGCTATTCCTCAATAGTTTAATTTAGGAATTAAGCTGATTAACCTACAAATGGATTAGCGAAGATGAAGAACAAGCCAATACCAACACCGATCATAGGCACAGCATCAAGAAGACCTGCGATTAAGAACATACGAGTTTGAAGTTGTGGAGCCAATTCTGGTTGACGAGCAACAGCTTCTAAGAAACGGCCGCCTAGAAGACCAAAACCAATCGCAGTACCTAAAGCACCAAAAGCGATCAAGATAGCAGATGCAATTGCAACTAGACCTAAAGTGAGTTCCATGATAATTCCTCAGAGGTTAGGTTTATACCAAATTAAGTTAAAAAATTGTGTGCCCAACCACCCTTTGACAGTTGAGCAATACCATTAATGCTTTTCGCTAGCCATACTCATATATACGATAGTCAACATCATGAAAATGAATGCTTGTAACGTAATAACAAGAATATGGAAGATCGCCCAAGGCACAGACAACGCCCACTGGATCCAGAACGGTAGTAATGCGATCAAGATGAAGATCAACTCACCCGCATACATGTTACCGAACAGTCGAAGAGCCAATGAGATTGGACGTGCAATAAAAGTTACTAATTCAAGAATAATGTTTACTGGAATAAGTAATGCTTTTAAAACTGGGTTACTTGGGTTAAATGGGTTAAGTGCAAATTCTGCACCGAATCCGACAAGACCTTTCTCACGGATACTATAGAAAATAGTTAACGCAAATACTGATAATGCCATACCCAAGGTAATGTTAGGATCAGTAGATGGAACGATTTTGAAGTAAACATGGTGAGGATCCATACCAAACACGTTAGCACCGATCAATTGAGCTGTATAAGGAATCCAGTCAACAGGGATCAAGTCCATCAAGTTCATGAGGAAAATCCACACGAAGATGGTCAGCGCTAACGGCGCGATTAAGCGCGATTTGCCATGGAAAGTGTCACGGACACTTGAGTCAACGAACTCGATAATCATTTCGATTGCAGACTGGAACTTGGTCGGAACACCAGAGTTTGCAGCTTTCGCTACAACCCAGAACAACAAACAGAAAACTATACCAAGGCCAATAGACCAACCCATTGAATCCAAGTGAATAGCAGTGAACCCCATCTCTTGAGCTTCTTTAGCAGTCTCAGCTAACTTCCAAGTACCATCTGGCATTTTGCCATAGGTCAAGTTAGTCAAGTGATGCTGAATGTACTCGGTCGAAGTAAGGGCATGTTCTTCAGCAGCCATAAATCACACCTGGTCAATGTCAAAACTAATAGAGAAAACGAATATCGCGTGCTGCCTGATATCTCGTTACTCTCCAAAAAACTTTTCAATTTTTTGTTGTGTTTATACTCGTTTTTTTAAGCGTGTTGCCCAAAAAGGAGCGACCCACGACATACTTTGTACGAGCATAAAACCACAAAACAATGCCACCGCTGACAACGGTTTGACATTGATCAAAATCAAAATGAATCCAACAATCACGATTGCAAACTTGCCCATTAAGCCACGATACATGTTTGACAGCACCTGTTTAGAGGCACGGGCACCAGCCGCACGAAACGACTGCCATGAAAAGTAGCTACTTGCTAGCCAACATACCAACGCACCCAAAGCTGCACTATATGCTGTGATTGTGTCTTTAAGGACCCAACCAATCAGGGCTGAAACAGGAATCATTACTGCTTGTAAGATGACTAAAGCTTTCGCTAATCGTCGATCAATCATGCGACTAGTTCGACTCATTTTTGTTCACTCACAGCAATTCTGCTTGACAAGTTTAACTGATGATTATTTTTAATCGCAGGCATTATAGAGTTACACCCCTTAACTTGCAATCTTTTCCCGACCTTAGTCGTGTTTTTTTAAATTGGCAAACTGCTTTCAAACTAATCAATAGTTGTTTATTTTTTACTTTACTTTCGTGCATTTAGTGTGCATTTCAGTGTTTCATCAGCCAACATCTTCCATGCTGTTACAAAATCCCCTGCCCCACTCATCGTTTCGTCAACCGGTTGAAAGACGATGCCACCGAGCTTTTGATACTGATTTTGACTGGCATGTGCTTCTGCAAGTAAGCATACTTTTGGCTGAGCACGATGGTCTTTCAAGTATTTGATTTGTGCCAATGTCGGCGCGACATGTGGATCATCTGTCAACGCACCGGTAAATTTCAAATTCAGTGAGCGCTCAAGATATTGATAGGCATCGTGGTAAGACCAGTAAGGTTGAGCACGGCTCGACACATCGGTTTTTTGCGCAGTAACCAAGAGTTTCTGCGCAAATGCACGTGCATTGGCCCAATATTTTTCACGATGTTCTGGAAACTGTTGTGAACGTAAAGCAGCAATAAAAAAGCCGATTCGAACCGCATTGTTTGGTTCAAGCCAGACATGGGTATCGATTGTGCCTTTTAATGCATTGCCACGAACATCCCGCAAAGGCAACGCACTGATAATGCCTGAGTCTAAAATAGCGATACTTTTACCACTTTCACCCAACATTTTTGCCAATGGCGCTTCATGCGCTTGGCCTAGCCATAAAACGAGATTGGCATCTTGCACGGTTTTACGGTGTGCAGGCGTCAAGCTCACATCATGTCCAGATTGATGGTCAAGCAGTAGTTTGGGCTGCTCTACGCCCTTAAGTACATCCTTCGCGATTAGATAAATCGGTTGTGTAGAAACAACGAGACCTTGCGCCCAGCTCATCACACTGAATAAAGCCAAACTACAAAAAAGAAATACACGGGACATGGGGAGAGAGCACCATAAAATGAATAGTGTTATAATATAACAAAATCGTAAAAAAACCTACGTCTGTTCGTAAGTACTTACGCTTCATGTTAAGATTTAAAGTCTTTTTCTTTATACAGTTTCGTACTCGAGGTTTGCTATGAGCGCATGTTCACACGAACATCATAATGCTTTGCATGGTGTACACGATCATCATAATGTCGAACAGCGCCTTGCTGAAGCTGAGAGTCTCTGTAGTGCGACGGGTGCTCGACTTACGCCCTTGCGTAAAGAAGTATTGGAACTGATATTGAACGCAACGGGACCAATGGGCGCTTATGATCTTTTGGCTAAAATCAAAAGTGAGTCTGACCGACCTGCAGCGCCACCGACGGTGTACCGTACGCTGGATTTTCTGCTTGAAAAAGGTTTGATTCATCGTCTAACGTCGATTAATGCTTACATCCCATGTTGTCATCCGCGCGAAGGACATCAAGCCGCATTCCTGATTTGCACCGATTGTAAAATAGTCAAAGAAGCATCTGCTCAAGGCTTGATGGCGCAACTTGATGAATTGTCTGCATCCGATGGTTTTACTGCACATCACAGTATTATTGAAATTTCAGGGATCTGTCAGCAGTGCCGCAGCAAACACTAAATATGAAGCCCATTGTGGCTTTAGAGCATGTTCATGTCCGAATCGATGAACGTGACATTTTAAAGAATGTAGATTTCGCCTTACACGAAAAAGAAATTGTCACCTTGATTGGTCCCAATGGTGCAGGCAAATCCACACTCATCAAAGTGTTGTTGGGTATTGTAAAACCTGTCTCCGGCAAAGTGATCAGCACACAAAAATTAAAATTCTCATATGTGCCACAAAAATTTAATCCATCACACAGCTTACCGCTACGTGTGTGTGATTTATTGGCCCTAGAAAAATGTGATGCCAATATCAAGCAAGAAATAATTCGTGATACAGGCATTGCCAAGTTGCAACAATCTAAAGTTCAGCAATTGTCGGGCGGCGAACGTCAACGTGTATTGATTGCACGGGCTTTATTGCGTCAACCGAATGTATTGGTTCTGGATGAACCTATGCAAGGTCTGGATATCCAGTCTGAAGCAGAACTGTATGACTACGTGCGTAGCTTGCCAGAAAAATATGGCTGTGCAGTTTTGATGGTTTCTCATGATTTACAGTGGGTAATGCAAGGAACACATCGTGTGGTTTGCCTCAATAAGCATATTTGTTGTAGTGGCTTGCCTGAAAATGTCCAGCAACATCCTGAATATCAAGCGATCTTTGGGACAAACCGTGTGTTCTATCAACACCACCATGATCACTGTGCACATGGCGATAGTGCAACGCCTTGCCAGCATGACTCTCGTCCCCATATTCACCCTGAACCGGAAGCATAATCCATGATGGAATGGCTACAACTCCTTTTGCCAGCATGGATCATGGGCACTTTGCTGGTGTTCCTGACTGCGCCGCTTGGCTGTTTAATGTTATGGCGTCGCATGTCATTTTTTGCGGACACCATGGCACATGGCACTTTACTCGGTGTCGCCATTGCCGGTGCGATGAGTCTACCGCTTTGGACAGGCGTTACATTGATTGCGCTCTTATTGGTTGCAATCTTATGGGTGTTACACGACCCTCGCTTACCCAATGACGCTTTGCTCGCGCTTTGTTCTGCAACACTCCTGTGCTCAGGCTTACTGTTCATACAACATTTGCCAAGCTTAAGACCTGAATTACTCAGCTATTTATTTGGTGATTTACTCACTATTTCTTGGTCAGATTTGCCTGTCTTTGCAATTGTGATCATTGTGGCACTGACCGTGCTGTATAAAAGTTGGCAATCGCAGATTCAGATTGCCATTGACCCCGATATTGCGGTCAGTGAAGGTGTCAGCGCCAAATGGCAACGTCTGATTTTTATGTTGTTACTGGCCTTATTTACCGTATTGGCTTTACGTGCTGTCGGCTCATTGCTGATGGGTGCACTGTTAGTGATTCCTGCATTAACCGCTCGTTTATTGGCAAATTCTCCGAAGCAAATGGTACTGTGGTCTTTCATCATTGCCCAAGTCGGTGTAACTGTAGGTTTATGGTCAAGTGCTGGTTTAAACACCTCTACAGGACTGACCATTGTATTAACTATGGCGCTGCTCTTTGCCCTAATTTTTATTATGCAAAAATTTAAGAAAGTGGCTTAAGTAGCAACGTTCATTGTTCAATTCGCGACATATCAAAAAAAAAGCCATGCAGTTGCATGGCTTTTTTTGCACGTCAAATACGATACTCAGAATCATCTCACTGGATTTATTGATGCACCAAACTCAATAAACTCGCAGCACAAGCAAATAATACCGCAAAGGTTCGATTCAAATATTTTTGTTGTTTGGGTGATTTTAATAACCGCAGCACTTTTGCAGCGAGACCGGTATACCCCGCCATGACAATCAGATCGATGCTAATCATCGTTGCAGCCATAATGACATATTGAATCCATTGGGGTTTGGATAAATCTAAAAACTGCGGCAAAACAGCCAATAAAAATACAATCGCTTTAGGGTTGCTCATATTGACCAAAAAGCCATGTAAAACTAATTTTGAAGGTGATTTATTTGGTAAATCTTGTTGGATTTCAATTGACTCTGTTGGCGCTGTCCACTGTAAATAAGCCAAATACAATAAATAGCCCACACCAAACCATTTCACGATCAGAAAAGCCCATGGTGTCGTCGCAAATAAGAACCCTGCCCCAGCTGCAACAATGACTATCTGAACCAAAAGTGCCAATTGCAGGCCGATGGCATTCCAATACCCATGCTTAAACCCATAATTCAAACCACTCGACATAGACGCAATTGCACCTGCACCTGGGGAAACACTAATCACCCAACATGCCAACATATATGCAATCCAGATTTGATAGGACATCATTAGCTCAAGTTTGAAATGGGTCTGTATTATAGACATTTACTCTATTTTCATGACAATAATGCACGCTAAAAGGCCAAATGAAGGCTACACTCTCAGCGCTGCTTAAGGCACAATACACACAGCCACTCAGAAATTATAATTTTTAGGAGCCATGAATGTCTGCTCAATCTGTAATTTTGCCATTACCCTCAGATCATGCTCGTTTTATTGTTTTACGTTTAAAAGATTTAACGATTAGCGAATTAAAAGAACAACTTGAAGACTTACTTAATACTCGTGATCGTCTGATTACCCAACATCCAAATGCACAGATTAAAACGGCTGTGGCTTTTGGACCAGAACTTTGGGCACAACTTTACAGTCAATCCCCGGCAGGCTTTAAACAACTTGATCCAATTCAAGGTTCATTTAACATGCCTGTAGCCCCAGCAGATGTATTTATCCATATTGCAGCACAGCGTACAGATATTTGCTTTGCGCTGAGCCAAGCATTCTTTGATGGTATTCAAGATAAAGTTGACGTACTGGATGAACGTGTGTGCTTCCGCAATTTTGATGGCCGTGATTTAACCGGCTTTATTGACGGAACTGAAAATCCGCAATTTCCAGATGATCGTGCTGAAACAGCATTACTAGCTGAAGAAGCTGGCGTATTTGCCAATGGCTCTTTTATTTTTGCACAGCGTTATGCGCATAATTTGGATAAATGGAAAAAGCTGAAAGTCGATGCGCAAGAGCATGTAATTGGCCGTACTAAACTTGAGTCTATTGAGTTAGATGAAGATGAACAGCCTGAAAACTCACATGTATCACGTACAGTTGTAGAAGATGGTGAAGGTGAAGAAATGGCGATTTTGCGTCATTCACTCCCTTATGGTGATGGCCGTGGCGATCAAGGCTTGTTCTTTGTGGCATATACCAATGATTTAAGCATTATCGACAGCATGCTAGTACGTATGTTTGGCACCAGTGGTGACGGCATTCATGACCGCTTACTTCACTTTGTCACTCCTATGGATGGCGCTTATTACTTTGCACCGAGTGAAGAGTTATTGGAAGAAGTTTTAGAAGGGTAAAGTAGAAAAAGCCGACGAGTGTCGGCTTTTTATTCTTAGAAAATCAAATTATTTTAAAATAAATTTTCTCTCCCTCAGAACACACTCTATAAAAAATTCCGGAAAAATTGTTTTTTGGATCTAAATCACTCATATAAGAATTACAATCCAATAAGTAAGTATTGTCTTTTTGTTTTTCCAAAATAATTTTTTGCGGTTGCTTAAATGAATATTCATCATAATATTCATTAAGGTAATAAATACTTTCTTTTGATTTAGATGATTCAACATCTTTAAAAGAATCACCTCCTCCTATTGGGTTCATCTTTCCATAGGATTGAAATATTTTATCGACATTAAAAATCAGATTTTCATTATTGTTTAACCGAGTTAACTTGGCCCATCCCATCTCAATATTTTCTATCATAAAAATTTTGTAAAAAATTTCGTAATTTTCACCATTTTTTTTGATAAAAAACTCATCGTTATTTGGTTTGTAAGCATTTAGAAAATAACTTTCATCTAGCACACTAGGCTTAAGAATTCTGCAATTCCGTTTGACATTGCATTGTTTAAACGCATAATAAAAATCAACTCTTTCATATATTTTCTCATTTTTATTACTAACTGCATTTAAATCAATATTTTGTTCGCGATCCGATGAATTACATCCTACTAACAAACTACAAGCTATTATTATATGATAAAAATTCATTGCATAATCTCAATATGCATAGCGCCCTCACCTTTTGCATCACCTGGAATAAATCCAGAAATTTTTCCTTCAGACTTAGCTTTAATACAGACATTTTTAAATTTTTGCCCTAAATTACTTAAGTTTGTATTCGAACCAAATCCATTACTATTTAATCCAATGTCTACTACATTCATCTTTTCATACTGAGTTTGAGATACACAATGCAGCGAAACTCTTAGTCCTTTACCTTGAAACTCAATAATTTTTTCAACCATTTTTTTTATGGTAGCATCTTTAGATAAGCCTTTTTTCTTACAATCATCACGTACTCTTTTTACTGCCTCACCAGGTGCACTGTAACTAATAGTTGTGTTGTACATTGCTCTTGCTTGTGATTCTGGAGTTCTTATAGTACTTGTGATCAGAATTTCTTTCATTCCCGCTTCCTTCGCAAGATACGCTAGTACATTTTTTGTTTTTTGACTAACAATATCTTTCCTCCACTGTTCAGCTACACCATTAAATCCAACATTAACTCCTTGTACTGCCAATGGTATTGAAGGTTTATCTATTTTTAAATCTATATCTTTCATTCCATTTCTGATTACATCATTAAAATGGACTATCTCCTTTTCAGATTCAAGTGTGATAACTTTTATATTCTGACCAACATTAGCTTTATGTATTTTTTTTCCTAATCCATGAGTACCACTTGAATGATTTCTTTTGTTACCTCTATATTCTATTAAATAATTACCACCACTAAATAGCTGATCAGTTTTTTTATCATATGTAAGAACACTGAACTCTGCTTCTTCATTATTGTCATTAACTGTAGTTTTTGGGTGTCCATCTTGACTTGTTGCTTGTGTTTGATCTCTTTTGGGAGTTTCATCTCGAGTTTGTTGCTCTTGGCTAGTATTTTTGGTTTTTGATGATTTTTTTTCAGCATTTATCAAATCTAAATCTTTACTTGCTTGTTCCAACACCTGAGAGTCAACATCTATGAATCTAATAGTTTTATTTTTATCGACTTTTATTGTTAATAAATTTTGACCATTTCTTAATTTATAATTTAAATCAAAACCTGGCATAGCATTTACAATTATCTTACCTTCATCATTAGTTTTTTTAGGGTATTCTTTACCTCTGTACCATTGTACTAAATTTAAATTTTTTATAGATTTTCCACTTTTTTTATGCCTAAAAATTATTTCAAATTTATGTAACTTAATTTGTATATCATATATTTTTTTATCATTTAATACAGTGAAAATTCCAACTTCTTGTTTGGAATCTCTTCCACTAACTAAAACTGCGATTTTTTCTCCACTTTCTGCCTGAATACCTTTTTCAACACCATCATTTTCAGTTGAGTGTTTTTTCTCTTTTCCCTTATATTTTAAAAAATAAGAAATTCTTGAAATCGGTTTTCCATCACTATCTAAAACTCTAAGATCAAATTTTACATCTAATTTATTAGAATTATTTTCTTGATTATTACTATTTTCAGTATTTTCTCTTCCGTCTTTATTATTTTGTGGTAGCTCCTGGTTATGTTTATCTGTTCGTGTTTTTATACCACCCATTCCATTATCTACAACAATTATGACATGATGGTTTTTTCCATCAGCAATCAACATTAATTCTTTATTATTTTCATCTTTCACAGATGAGCCATCAACAGAAAATCTTGCTCCCCATCCACCCTTTACTAAAATAGATCTAATAAAGCCCTCTTCATCTATTAACAAATTACTCATTGTTGGAATATATTTTGTCTTCTTATAACTTACATTGACTCTTGATCCCATTAATTTTTTAGCAGATTGATCGATGAATTTAATAAAAAATCGTGAAGTTCCTTTATACCTTATCCAGCACATATCATCATTTTCAGTACCATTTATTTTCACTTCTTCTGTTAATTCGTTGACAAAATTTGGTGGATATTTATAATTTTTTGGGTCCTTATTATTCAAAAATTTTTGAGCTTTTGGGCTATAATATAATACCACTCCATTTGTGAAATCTTCTTCTTCCCTCATGTAAATAGGGTACACAGCATCTATAATATCTTGAGTATCCTTTGAAACCTTATTAGAATTCATTTCAGCTTTAACCTTTTTTACAGCAGCCGTTTGTTCAGTTAAAGCATCAAAATCATCATATAAATATTGTATAATGCTTGGATGACCTACCCACTCACCAAACCCTAATCGATTCATAATACAATGTGCAACTGCTTTTTTTGAAGTAATGCTACAAACACCTGCTTCTCCAGAGATTGTTGCAACAAATGCTATAAATTCATCTGAATACTTCATTATTTTCTCCGCATGGTTTTATTATTGTTTTTTTAATTAATAAACTTGAATAATCATCTGCCAACAATATTAAATTACCATTTTCTAAAAATTTACTTTTCTTTTTAAAATAATTATAATAATCAAATCTTTGATTTAACCCCAAGTATTCCTTATCATTTAAATCAGCAATAATTTTTTTCCTACCAGTGAAAATTATCCTTGCATATATTTTCTTCTTAACACTATCACTTTCTATCAAACAATGATTATTTTCATTAAAAGCAATAAATTCATTAGTAGAATCTTCACTAGTTTCTCCATAAAAAAAGTTTACTTGGCATGGAGATCCACACGAAACTCTAACCCTAAATATATCACTATTAATCTTTGTGATAATTGGAGACTTAACATCTTCTAGCAATAATTTATTGTCCCCATCAACTACTCTGTAAATATTGCAACTTGATTCATATTCGTCTGTGCATTTTGAAACTATTTCAAAATCAGGCCCTTTGGCGTATATTATATTGTTGATAGAAAAGAAATTTATCAAAAACAATCCAATTAAAATATATTTATTCAAGATAATACCTTCTATATTTCTAAATTAATTTCATCACAAAGATGCATTTCGTCATCACATCCGCAACCTTGAATTTCTTCATCTAAAGACTCTGCATCCATTGCTGCATTTTTTTGATATAGAGTTATATAAGCACCTGGTACTAATGCCAGTTCTACATTTTCAATAGCATCACTATAAATACGTGCACTACTTTGTTGCTCAAACTGGTACTCAGCTTCAATTTTTTTAGAATGGTTAATAAGTTTATATTTCATATTTTTTAATATATTAGTATCAAATATTTGACTTAAGTCAAATCTCATACTATACAGCCCACTTTCAGGCAGCTTAGGCAATTGTGCATTTACAGTCGCTCCTCCCACAAAACTATGCTGCCCCGCCTTACTCTCAAACTTGCCGCCTGTCGTGGTAAATATTCCGCTGCCATTAATTTTCAGCTGTGAACCTCCTGCAGTCAGCACAATTTCTTTAGGACTGGTAATTTCAATTTTATCTTCTGTTGAAATGAGCTTAATCACCTTTCGTGCAATTGCTTCAATAGCATCATCTTGGGCTTGTAATTCAACTTTCCCTTTTGCGGCATAAGCACTCAGGCCCTTTTGAGCCGCAAACAGACTGATTTTGTCTTGTGCATGACCGACAATATTCTTTTGAGCACTGAAATTAATCGAACCTTGCGCACTTTCTGCAATATCCTGCGAGGCTTGTAAAACAATATCTTCCGGTGTAGTGAGTGCAATACCATTAGGTGATGCAAGCAACATCAACGCTTGGCGGAATAATTTGCCTTGTTCTTGTTTTGCCGCTGTATTGGATTTTTCTAAACCCTGCGCATAGCCTTCCATAAAGCCTTGTACTTTTTCTAATGCTTTTATGGGTGTCATCGCTGGTGGCAAACCAAAACCACCATTATTCAACAAATCATCAGGGTTAAATTTGATGTCTTCGATCAATTTACCCACATCTTTTAATACTTTTAATGGATCTTCTTTTAGGTTACTTTTCAGACTTGCAACCCGCCCTTGAATCACATCCTTACCATTTTCTTCAATATGATCTATGACAGACTTTAAGTTATCAAAGGCATCTTCGGCATCATTAAAAAATGCTTTAAATTCTTTTACTGTACTTTTGACATCATGTGCGATTGAGCCCATTTCTTTGACAAAACTTTTGCAGTTTTTTAACGCTGCCAATGGGTCTCGACTTAAATCCTCTTTGAACAAATTTAAAGTCGCTTTGACACCTTCGGCAGTACTTTTGATTTCTAAAGAGTTTATTAACTTCGGCAAACGATTAATCACATTTAATGCATCGGTCTGCTGCTTTACGGCTACGCCGCTCAGCATATTCATGCTCTGATGCCCTTGATTTAAAAGAGATTGAGCTTCAGCAGCAGCAAGATGATCGGCAACTGCTTTATCCTGTGCATAGGTACTAATGAGTAAACCTTTACCTGCACGCATTGCCCCCCAAGCATCCGTTCGTAGCTCAAACCCCTCTCCACGGCCATGGCTACTGTCTTGTTCTTTAGGATGGCTGAGATTACCTAAATTCAGCTGTGTCGCTGCATGACTACTTTGTAATTGGGTACTGATCTGACCCGTCGTATCATCAAAGCGCAGTTGGTTAAAGCCTGTTCCCGCAACTTCTTGCGAGCGGATACCACTGAGTTTTTTGGTTTTAGGAAGTTGACCTTTGAGGTCAAACATGGTCTGAGATCGTTCAGCTTCATGTATTCGTCCTACTACAAAGGGACGATCCACATCACCCTCAAAAAAGTCGATGACCACAATCTCACCAATACGAGGATGGAAACGTGCCCCATAACCTTCACCCGCCCATGGAGTCAGTACATCGACCCAAGCCGAGTCACTGTCATTATCATTACTCCCTGCTCCACCATCATGACTGTGGTCGTCACTGCGGGTGAACGTAAACCGAACTTTGATACGCCCCCAAGCATCGACATAAATACTTTCACCTTCTGGACCGACCACTTTAGCCCGCTGTGGAAACGCAGGTGGCCGGTGTAATAAAGGATCATATTCAGGCACCACGGAAATTTGCCGACGGACCACATATAGGTCATTGGCCTGCCGTTCATCCCCTAAAGATAGCCAACGGCTCGCGGCAAGTAACTTCTCTAATTGAACCAAAATATCTTTGGGTAAATTATTCTGGTTATAAAATGCTTTGCCCAATATGAGAAATTCACGATCTGTCGTTTGATGTTGATCGATTTCAGGATGATTTTCTAATTCAAACCAATACCCAACTTGTGCATCCCTTACGCTACTGCTGGCGGTAAAATATTTGGCTTGTAATTCCTGATATTGATTGAGTTGCCGATTCAACTGATCCAATTGCTGTGTATTTGAAGTGGTCGCCTGATCTGCACCTTTAAGATCAGCTGTCCAAGCCGAACTCATGGTCCACGCCTGCTCTAAACTTAAGGTTTCATTGTGCTGTTGCTCACTCTGTGCATGGGCGCTTAAGAGCGGATTACTTTGGTCTTGTGCCAAATGTTGAGCTTGCCAACGCTGCGTTTGAATTGTGGTCGATTGTAAAAAGCGTTCTGCCACAAAACTGGTGATTGTGTCCAAACGTTCCGTGGCATGACTACGATGAAAGCGAATCTTTTTCCGTTCCAAAGCACTATAAGCCTGATTCGTATCAATTAAACGCAGCTGCTGTGCTTGCATCGGTGCAGCCGAAAATGCGACAAATAACTCCGCTTCATCAATTAACCAATTGATCCCTTCACTGCGCCAAAGGCGGGTCAAAAATGCATAATCACTTTCATTCGCCTGCATGGTGAATGGACGCACATCATAGGTACGTGCCAGCCCCTCTAAGTTCAAGCTTAAACTGGCAGCAAACAGCGCACTTTTTTTCTGCCATTCACTAAAAATAATCTCGGTCATCTCCCGTACCGATTTATTCATAAAGACACGGCTGTTACGACGCTTATGCCAGAGTGCTGTGGCATCCTCAATCACCAGCTTATAAACGGTCAATGCACCATCACTTTGACCTTGGCTTGCACCTGTAATCACACCAGTCAGGCGACTGAGTTGTCCCAAATCTGTCACTTGATCGACAGCCACTCGGCCGCCTATAAACTGCTTTAAAGCCAAATGAGCATTGGTCGAGAGACAAATAATTTCCGCACGAAAGCCTTGATTAATACGGTGTTGACCTTCAATCCGTTGAATAAAAACTTCAGAATTTAGATGTTCATTTGAGAAATGAATGTGTAGCGCACGTTTCTGTACGCTAAAGCCAAAGTTTTCCACCATGGCGTGAATATTTTTAAGCATTGTTATTATGTATTTAATTTTTTTTAATGACGGCATTTTAGGAAATGTTTATTTTTTCGTCTACCCTATTTTGCAAATAATTTGTTGAATTCTTCTTTTTGGCTTTTATATCACTTTAGGATTCAAGTGAATAGGAACGTCAATACTGGATCAATTTTGCTGATCTAACTTTTCGCAGCCGCTGAGATGCTGCTACACTCAAAATGCAACCTATTAAAAATTTTAAGCTCCATGATCACAATTGAATCCAAACTGCCTGCACAAGGTGTGACTATTTTTAGCGTCATGAGCGCAATGGCGCAGCGTCTAAATGCACTGAATTTATCTCAAGGTTTTCCTGATTTCCCTGCACCTCCTGCACTGTTAAATGCGCTAAGTGATGCGACGCAACAAGGTTTTAACCAATATGCACCCGGCGATGGACTGATACATTTGCGTGAGCAATTGGTCCAACTGTTTGCCCATCGAGACCAATTAAATATTGACCCTCACACCGAAGTGACCATTACCCCGGATGCAACCATTGGTATTTTTAGTGCCATTCAAGCCGTGGTTCATGCGGATGATGAAGTGATTATTTTTGATCCGAGCTATGACAGTTATGCGCCCAGTGTAAAATTGGTTGGGGCTCATCCCATTCACATTGCCTTAGAGACGCCACATTTTACTGTGGATTGGAATCGTGTTGCCGCTGCGATTAACGATAAAACCCGGATGATTATTGTCAATACACCGCATAATCCAACAGGTGCTGTTTGGCGGCGTGAGGACTGGCTCAACTTGATCGAACTGATTCGAGATAAAAATATTATTGTGCTGTCGGATGAGGTCTATGAGCATTTAATTTTTGATGGTCGTCAGCATCTATCTGCTTTGTCATTTCCTGAGCTGCGTGAACGTAGTTTTGTCGTGGGTTCATTTGGTAAAACTTTTCACGTCACAGGTTGGAAAACCGGTTATTGCATTGCAGCGCCAGCCTTGATGCAAGTGTTTCGCCAAATCTATCAATTTGCCAATTTCTGCGGTGTTACGCCCGTACAAATGGCACTGGCTAACTTTATGGCAGAACATCCTGAGCATATTGCTGAATTGGCCGATTTTTACCAAGCCAAACGTGACCGTTTCAATGCCGGCTTAAGCCACTCTAGATTTGAGTTGATTCCATCGGCAGGTACCTATTTCCAAAACCTTGATTACAGTGCCATACGCCCAGATTTAAGCGATGTGGAGATGTGTCAGTTGTTGGCAGAGCAACATAAAATCGTAGCGATTCCAGTCTCGGTGTTCTATCAAAAACCGCCTGAAAATTTACGATTATTACGCTTCTGTTTTGCCAAACAAGATGCCACCTTAGATCGAGCTGCAGAGATTCTCTCCGCAGTTTAAAGCAGTATCTGCCCAAACGTTTTTTTAAAACAGACATGTAGGAATAATGAAGCCTTGGTTACTCAAAAACTAAGGCTTTTTTGAATGCAAACATGATAGTGTTATCAGTAACTTAAAATCATAAAAAGCAGCGTCTAGGACCTGAGCATGTCAAAACAACAGTCCCTCGTTACTCAGCAAAATTTATGGAAAACGTTTTTAGTTTTTCTGGTGCCTTTGATCGCCACCAATATTTTGCAGAATTTATCTGGGACCATTAATACCGTTTTTGTCGGTCAGATGCTTGGGGTGCATGCCATTGCAGCGGTTGCGGTATTTTTCCCGATCTTGTTCTGTTTAATGGCTTTTGTGATTGGACTCTCGGCAGGCGCAACCGTGTTGGTAGGTCAAGCTTGGGGCGCACAAAACCTTGAAAAAGTTCGTACTGTGGTGGGTTCCACCCTTTTTATGACCTTGATTGGTGGCAGCATCATTGCCTTTTTAGGGGTGATATTTGCCAAGCCCATTTTATTGGCCTTAGGCACAGCCCCTGACGTGATGCATTTATCTTTGCCTTATGTGCAATGGATGCTTGCGGGTAGTCCACTACTCTTTATTTATATTATTTACACCTCGATTTTGCGTGGGGTCGGTGACAGTACAACACCGCTGATTGCATCGGGTATGACCATTGGTTCAGGGCTGATCATTACACCAGTACTGATTGCAGGAAAATTTGGATTTCCAAGTTTAGGTATTATTGCCCCTGCCATTGCCAGTCATATCGGCTTTTTAATTGCCTTGGTATTTTTATATTTCTACTTAAAAAAGAAAGATCACCCGCTCAAACTCGACTTCGAGTTGATTCGTCATATTCGCCATCAACATGATCTCAGCAAAATTATCTTAAGACTGGGAATTCCAACGGGTATTCAGATGGTCACGACCTCTGTGGCTGGTCTCGTGATTGTCGGTTTAGTTAACCGCCATGGTGCTGATGCCACTGCTGCATATGGCGCGGTCAATCAGGTTTTGAATTATATCCAATTCCCTGCCTTGTCTATCGCGATTGCAGCTTCTATTTTTGCCGCGCAAGCCATCGGTTCGGGTCAATCTGAATTAATTAATCGCGTGAAACGTACGGCCATCGGGATGAATTTCATAATTACTGGTATCTTGGTGGCATTGGGCTATTTATTCTCTAAACATTTAATGGCGCTGTTTATTACAGATCCTGAAGTTGTGGTTCTCGGTCAAGAATTGCTGTTCATTGTGCTTTGGTCGATTTTATTTTTTGGTGCCAGTGCGATTTTTGCTTCCATTATGCGGGCCAGTGGAACGGTGACCGTGCCGATGATTATTAATATTATGGCGATTATTTGCATTGAAGTGCCGTGTGCCTACCTATTTAGTGAATGGTGGGGCTTAAAAGGCATTTGGTATGCCTATGCTTTGGCTTTTGTCAGCTTATGTATTTTACAAGGGCTGTATTACCAACTGGTATGGAGACGAAAAGCCATCAAAGTATTGCTATAAAGTTTGCTAATAGCGTTCAATGCCAATACACGCTTTAAGTTTACATATGGAAAATCTTGTACTGGTCCATGCATAAAGTTTGCCGTTAAACTGCTGTTTATTTTTCAACATTTGGTTTTATATCCTGTTGATTTATCTACACCTAGAACCAAAAAAAATTAAAACCCTCTTATTTTCAAACAATTATGGTTTGGCATAGATTTTGTTCTTATTCCTTTTATCTTTTAAGAATAATTGGGATGAGAAATTTTTTATGTCTAAACGTCAAATAAAGCTTGGGGCTTTTATTCCAACCACCTCACAGCATGTCGCGGGTTGGCGTCATCCCGAATCTCGCCCACAAGATCATCTCAATATTGATTATGCAATTGAACTGGCAAAAACCGCAGAACGTGGTTTATTCGATGCTTACTTTCTTGCCGATGGTCTGTCTGTCCGTTGGAGTTCTGCTATCGAAGGTGAGAAAGGTTTGGGCGATAAAGGCGTCGGCTTTGAACCCGTCACATTGTTTGCAGCCCTGTCTGCTGTGACGCAAAATATTGGCTTTATTGCCACAGCGTCCACGACTTATGAAGACCCCTACATTTTGGCGCGAAAATTCGCTTCTTTAGATCATATTTCTAAAGGTCGTGCTGCGTGGAATGTAGTAACGACAGCTTCTGCCGATGCCGCAAAAAACTTTAACATTCAGCAGCACCCTGAACCCAAAGAGCGTTATGAACGTGCCGATGAATTTATTGAGGTGACTCAAAAACTTTGGGACTCATGGGAGGATGATACCTTCCATTACAACAAAGAAACTGGGCAATTTTTTGATGCCCGAAAACAACATCAGCCCAATCATCAGGGCCAATACTATCAGGTACTGGGTGCTCTCAACGTCTCTCGCCCACCGCAAGGCTATCCGGTGATTGTTCAAGCTGGGCAATCTGAAGATGGTCGTGAACTGGCCGGTAAATATGCCGAAGTGATTTTTACAGCACAGCAGAATTTAGCAGATGCTCAAGCCTTTTATCGTGATGTCAAAAACCGCTTAGTGAAATATGGCCGCCATGCGGATGACTTAAAAATCATGCCGGGTGTATCGATCTTTGTTGCACAAACTGAAGTCGAAGCTCGGGCAAAATACGATGAATTAAATGCATATATTCATCCGACTTTGGGACTGAACTTACTCAAACAATTGGGTGGTTTTACTGAAGACCTGTCGCAATTTGACCTCGACCAAACGCTACCAGAACATTTAACACAGGCGCAAAATGGCGCAAGCCGTCAACAACTGATTTTAGAGATTGCGCGTAAAAATAATTTTACCATTCGACAACTTTACCAATGGGTTGCAAGCGCACGTGGGCACTGGACGCTGATTGGAACACCCGAACAAATAGTCGATCAACTACAAGCTTGGTTTGAAAATGAAGCGGCGGATGGTTTCAATATTTTGCCACCAACCACACCTGCAAGCTTAGATGATTTTGTAGATTTGGTTGTCCCTGAACTGCAACGTCGTGGTCTATTCCGCACGGCTTATGAAGGCAAGACCTTACGAGAAAACTTAGGTTTAAAACGACCTGAAAACCAATATGTTTTAGAAAAAAGACATACCTCCCAAGCCTCATAAACCAACGTTTAATAAAACTGAAAAACAAATGCCTCAACAGGGGCATTTTTATGGACTGATATTGATCCAACTTAAGCGATGATCATACTGACCTATATTTGATAAGCCTAAAAAAAGCCCTGAATTCAGGGCTTTGAAAAGTTTAGGTGATGGTCAATTCAGACTTACCATGCAAATTTATAATCGGCAAATCGGTGAGATAAAGGTTCAAGCAACTGATCTTTTACTGGATCACTAAAGTCAGTCAAAATGTCATTTTTAATATTGGTCAGACGGACATCTTCGCGTTTACGCGGATGGGCTAAATGAATATCTACAATACGTTTAATTCGTCCCGGATGCGGCTGCATGACCACCACTCGATCGCCCAAAAATACCGCTTCTTCGACATCATGGGTGACAATAATCATGGTGATTTTTTCACTTTGCCAGATTCGCTGTAATTCATCCTGTAAATTTTGCCGCGTCAATGCATCGAGTGCGCCAAAGGGTTCATCGAGTAATAAAATCTGTGGTCGATTCACCAAACTACGGGCAATCGCCACACGTTGATTCATCCCACCAGACAACTGCGAAGGATAAGCATCTTTAAATTGGGTTAATTTGACCAACTCTAAATGTTCATCAATCAATACATCTTCTTCTGCACGGCTAAACTGACTTTTATGCAAGGCAATCCGTACATTTTCTCTTACCGTCAACCATGGAAACAGGCGATGATCTTGAAACACGATACCACGTTCCAAACTCGTGCCCTGTATAGGCTGACCATCAACCAAAATCTGGCCCTGAAACTGACGCTCTAGACCAACCAACAACCGTAATAATGTGGATTTTCCGCAGCCACTACTTCCCACAATACTGATGAACTCACCCGGCTGAATATTCAGGTTAATGTCCTTAAGTACGGTTAAGTCTTCTTGCTTTTGTGTGGGATAATATTTCGTTAGCTGCTGAATAGAAACCGAACCAGCTTGTTCTACGCTCATATCATTATTCTCTATTTGTGCTGACAAACTTTGCTGGACTAAACCTTAGAGTTTAGCCAGCGACACTTCCGTCGATTTAATTAACACCACCACCTCTGAACCTACTTTTAAGTCTAAATCCTTCACCGAACGCGTCGTGATCACGGACGTAAAAAAGCCCGCTTTGGTTTCCACATCAATTTCTGAAACCACAGGACCCTCTACGATTTCATTAATCACGCCTTTGAATTGGTTTCGCACATTTACTGAAGTAATCGCCATTTTAATTATGCCTTTTGTTATTAAGAGAGCTTTACTATAAAACAGTTCAATCACTTGCTATATCTTGATTTATCCTTTAGTTATCCCGATTTTATTTATCTTAAAATCAGATAAATAATCCACGCATGAATTTATCGGTGAAACTGATATTTAAATATCGAATTATTATTTATCTTTTATTTTTAAATCTTTCATCATGATCTGCATTTTCAACAACTATAAGAAACGATATGTCTATTTTGACCCACCCTGCAGTGCCCTCTGCACTGAAACATAAACGGGCAACAGCGACGGTCTTTGCAGACCCGTTATCGCAAGCGTTGTTGTCACGAATTGAACAAATTGCACCAAGTGAGGCCAATGCACTCATCATTGGTGATACAGGCACAGGAAAAGAGTTAGTTGCACGCCAAATCCACCAATTAAGCCATCGTGCCAAAGGTCCATTTATCGCAGTGAACTGTGGTGCCTTTACCGAGTCATTAGTCGAAAGCGAACTATTTGGACATGAAAAAGGAGCCTTTACAGGGGCAATTAATAGCCGTGTCGGTTGGTTTGAAGCAGCCCATAATGGCACCTTATTTTTAGATGAAATTGGTGACCTGTCCTTGCCTATGCAAGTCAAATTACTCCGTGTTTTACAAGAAAGAGAGATCGTTCGAGTCGGCTCACTCAAATCCATTCCAATTAATGTCCGAATCATAGCCGCAACCAATGTCGATTTGGAGCATGCCGTACAGGACGGGCGTTTCAGGGAAGATTTATTCTACCGCTTACATGTGGCGTTGCTACGCATTCCACGTCTCTCAGAGCGTCGTGGTGACATTTTGCCTTTGGTTAAACACTTCATTCAGGTCTATCAAACCAACCCACATGACACACCATTACGCCTCAGCCCATTGGCGCTCAAGAAACTCCATTTACATAGCTGGCCGGGAAATATTCGCGAATTAGAAAATACCATTCAACATGCGATTTTAGTCAGTGAAAAAGGTGTGATTGAACCAGAAGATATTAGTTTTTCGAGTATTCAAAGTGCATCGTCGTTTTCGCGTGCAGAACCTTTTAACTTACAAAATGCCACCTCTGCTGTAGCCAACATCAAAGATATTCAAGATGCTGGACAGTTACTTGAGCAGACCTTTTTACAAATTTTTCAAGCCGCAAATCAACTTAAGCATGACAATATTAATGAGCTGATTGAAGAAAAATTTATCCGAAGTGCGTATCAGCACTGTCAATACAATCAAGTGCATACGGCTCGTTTGCTTGGAGTGACACGCAACGTCATTCGCACTCGCCTAATTAAATATGGCTTATTATAAATAAGTCATATTTTTATTTTCTCCACATTAAAATAATAATCCATACAAAACTGATAAATAAATAGTCATCTACATTATTCTTTATTCATTGCATTATTTAAAATATAAAAAATCAGTAATAAAAAACCTCGGTATATCCCGAGGTTTTTTATTTATTTTTCTATTGCATTTAGATTATTCCACAGGGTTGCGTTTCCACGCTGTGAAGTATTTTTCTAGTCCAATCAAGAAATAGTTGAAGGATAAACCCACGAGGGTAATGACTAAAATACCCACAAACATTTGTGGAATTTCAAAGCTAAATTGCGAATAAATAATCAGATATCCCAGACCTGCTTTGGCACCAAACATTTCTACTGCCACTAAGGCCAAAATCGAAATCGCCCCTGCCAGACGGATACCGACAAAAATCGTGGGTACGGATGCAGGCAGAATCACTTTTCGGAACAATTGATAGGGTTTTAGGCCCATGGTTCGTGCCGATTTAATCAGTAAAGGATCGACTGTTTGTACGCCTGTAATGGTGTTCAATAAAATCGGCCATGTGCATGCATACACTAACAGACTGATTTTTGAGGTTTCACCAATGCCTAAAAATAAGATGAACAGCGGCATTAATGCTAGTGCTGTGGTATTTCGAAACAGTTCTAACAATGGATTTAAGGTTTCAGCCACGAGCTTGTACCAACCGATGATGAGACCCAAAGGAATAGCGATCGCTAGGGCCAAAATGAAACCAATAATTGAACGCTTTATACTGGCCAAGAAATGGATGCCTAATTGACCGCTTTGATATAGCTGCCATGTGGTTTCCAATACTACAGATAACGGCGGTAAAAAAGCCGGATTGACCACACCACTCCGCGGCAGAATCTCCCACAGCAAGAAAAAAGCTACAATGGCAATGGTGCGTTTAAAGACCGTGTTTAACCAAGTGAATTGTAGTCTGGGTTTAATGTCGTTATACGATTGCGTATAACTGATGGCTTGTTTAGTCGATGACATAAATAAATCCTCTGAATATTTTAGTTATGTGCAAGCTGTTTATGTTTTTCGAGGGCTTGCGCTTTAATCACTTCTTCACTGAGCAATGACCAAATTTTATGGCGAATTCGGCCATATTCAGGCAATGAACGGACATCTTCACTGGAGCTGCGCAGGCTTTGAGGAATTTCAATCACTTCCTTAATTCGCCCCGGTCTTGAGGTCATAATCGCCACGCGCTGACTCAGATAAATTGCTTCATCAATACTGTGAGTAATAAAAACAATGGTTTTTTTCGAGCTTTTCCAGATATTGATCAGCTCGGCTTGTAAGGTTTCTCGGGTTTGCGCATCTAGGGCAGCAAAGGGCTCATCCATTAATAAAATTTCTGGTTCATAAGCCAAACTTCGGGCAATCGCAACCCGCTGTTTCATCCCGCCGGAAAGCTCATTCGGATAATGCTTTTCAAAGCCACTGAGACCCACAAGCTGCAAATAGTATTCGGCTTTTTCACGGCGTTCTTTTTTTGCTACGCCTTTGGCTTCTAGACCAAATTCGATATTTTCCAGTGCGGTTAACCATGGATAGAGCGCATATTGCTGAAACACAATGCCACGGTCTAAACCCGGTTGAGTAATCTGCTTGCCACTCAGTAAAATCTGCCCTGCAGACGGTTTGGTTAAACCCGCAATTAAGTCTAATAATGTAGATTTTCCACAGCCACTTGGCCCCACGATTGAAACAAATTCACCCGGCTGAATATCCAAAGTGACATTTTCTACGGCAACAAATTCAGGCTTATAGTTTTTACTGCCGACATGGTTTTGTGCAGGAAATACCTTACGCACGTGATCTAAATGTAATGCACTGGTCATTGTTATATTCCTTTTGATTTTTGGTCTTTCGCATAGGGATTAAATTCATTGCTATAGATGCGACTGACCTCAATTTGATTTGGTTTTAATTTGTGTTCTTTTTCTAAGGCACTCACCCATGGGGCAAAATCCTGATCTTTTTGCACACCACCCACTTCGTGGACACCTGTGCCTGTGTAATATGGAATCAGTGCTGTATTTTCATTGCGTTGACGTTTTTCAATAATGCTTTCCATACGGGCAATGATTTGCTCTTTCGGCGTGTTGTGTAGCCATTCCTGAGCTTTGGCCACGCCACTGACAAAAGTACGAGCCAACTCAGGATGCGCTTGAATAAACTCTCCACGCATCGAAAAACTGCCTGCGGTAAAGGGCCCGTATAAATCAATATCTTTAAAGATGCTACGTACACCACCATGTTTTAAGGCCCGTTTTTCCAAAATGCCTGAGAACACCGCAATATCAATTTGACCATTCCGTAGAGCTTGTTCTGAGCTCACTGGTGGCAACATAATCAGCTCAACTTGACGGATTTCATCATCGGTTAATCCATGGCGAGCCAAATAATCTTTCACCACAAAATCATAATGCGCCCCATAGGCATTCACTGCGACTTTCTTGCCAATAAAATCTCGTGGGCTACGAATAGGACTATTTTCTAGCACATAAAAACCCACGTTTTGTTCAGCATCACTTCCATAAGAAGCCACTACGGGGACGACATCTAGCCCCGCAGCGATGACCTTCACCACAGCGCCATTAAAGGCTCCGGCGAAATCAACATCTCCTGCCACCAAGGTGAGTAAATCTTGTGGCCCACCTTGTACTGTGCCGACATAACTGAGTTTAATGTCGCCTAAATAGCCCAAGTCTTGTGCCAACTCAGGCAAAGACACCAGTCCCGGATAACTTTGATAGCGTAGTTCTTTTAAAGCCACTTGCTGAGGTTCATCCACTCGCTGCGTGCTGCAACCAACCAAGACTGTGCCACCGACCAATGCTGCAAGGAACATATTGCGCCAAAGTTGAGGAATGTTATGGATTGTCATTTTTTTCATTGTTATGTTCTCCTATCCAACCTGCTGCCAAACTAAAACTTTACGCTCAACCCAAGTCAGTACCGTATTGAGCAACACCCCCACAGCACCAATCAGCAACATGCCAAGAATAATCAGTTCGACATCAAAAGCCTGACGCCCTTGAATCACGATATTGCCCAGACCATTGCCATAGTTCGCCAATAAAAATTCAGAGCCGATGGTGGCAAGCCATGCGAAAATCAGCCCAAGTTGTAAACCGACAAAAATCTGCGCCGAAGCACCGGGTAATATCAATTTACGAAACGCGTATGTCTTGGGAAATTGATAGACTTCGGCCACTTCTCGATATTTATGCGAAATACTGCTCACGCCTTCAAAGGTATGTAGCGCCACGGGGTAAAACACAGATAAGGTAATAAACAGCACTTTGGCGCCGTGTCCCTCACCTAAAAAGGTCGAAATTAGTGGCAACCATGCAAACAGCGAAATTTGACGCAATACATGAAAGCTCGGTGCAAATAACCAATTCGAAAGGCGTGAACTCGCGATCAAGATCCCAAACAACACACCTGCTATCGCACCTATGCCATAGCCAATAAAATTTCGTGCCAAACTTTCGCCGAAGCCTGTCAAAAAGCTCGGTTGTTGGAGCACGGTCACAGCTTTTTGCAGCACGAGCCATGGACTAGGAATCAACTTTGGATCGACCCAGTTTTGCTGTGAAGCCACTGCCCACAGTGCGATAAATGCCACAGGTAGAACGAGTGCTTTTGCTGTTTTAACTAAGACTTGGTGCGCTACCCCGTGTAATGAAAGAATGCTCATGAGTTGCCTCCTACTCGGGTTGCATGAAAGCGTGCCGTTTTTTCTAACCAAGCCAGCAAGGTATCTAAGACATAGCCCGTAATACCAATCAGGATGATCGCCATGAAGATCAAGTCCATCTGCATTAGCTGACGTCCCCACACCATGAGATAACCAATTCCTTCACTACTTGCTAATAACTCGACAAAAACCAATGCCAACCACGCCTGCATAATGCCTTGACGTAAACCACTGATCACACTGGGTAGTGCAGCTGGGAAAATCACTTCTTTGAGTTTCTGCCAATTGCTGTATTGGTAAACCTCTGCCACTTCCATCAAACTATTCGGCACATGAGTAATGCCCTTATAGGTTGCAATCAACAGCGGTGGTAACACAGCCAATGAAATAGCGGCAATCTTCAAAGCCTCATCGATGCCTAAGAAAATCATCAATAATGGAATCCAGCCAACTATGGGAAATTGCGCAACAAGATTCACCGTCGGAAAAATAAAGTCCCGACTACGTTTGGCCAATCCCAACACAGTACCAAGCAAAATCCCGACACTGGCACCAAGCAAGACACTCCATAAAATACGTTTGGCACTGATGGCAAAATGAAAACTCAATTCACCGCTTTGCCATAATTCAACTATGCTTTGCCACACCAAATTCGGTGCAGGTAAAATTTGCTCTGGCAACCAATGTTTGAGTGTTGCCACATACCACAAACCGAACAATAAAACTGGCATCAGGAGTCCACACGCCACTTGCAAAGTTAGTTTTAAATAGGTCTTAAAAAAATCCAACGCACTTCGGTCACTTTGCAAGGGAACCGAATGTGCAGATACATCCGTAAGGCTCATAATTCTTGTCCTTTTACGCTCTGTTCTGAGACATCAGGTTTTAAAAATTGAATAAATTCATGATCTTTGCTGATCAAAATAATCAGACCAATAAACACCAGCCCGATTGGTAAAAATAAATTTTGTAGTCCAACCTGTGCGCCAAATACGGCGCCTATCAAGCCACCCAACAGCCCACCCGAAGGTCCGACGAGGGCTAAAATTGGAGAAATCTTAGCCATCGCAGTTTGCTCACCGACTCGGGCGAAAGACATAAAATTGGCGATATGCAACATACCGAGTCCAAGTCCAAACATGACCGAAGCAGGCCACATCAACAGCGTGATTTTGGTTAAGGCTAAAATCAGTAATGCCGTTGCCATCAGGCTTAGGCCAATCAAATAAAACTTTTGATAACCCATCAGCTCAGCCAAACCTCCCATGCTAAATAGCGATCCCACAAACACAATGCCTTGTACGGTCAGCAGCATCACCGCCATTGGCTCTGAAAGTGCAAAACTTTGGATAGCGATCACGACAATGAAAAAGCCAAAGTAGTTATTTGCCACGCTGCTCAAAAATTCCAATATGCAGACAATCCGCAGCGAGGCATGGGTTTTGATGAGTGCCAAAGGCGCCACAATATCTCGCCATTGAAAATGCGGGCGATTCGTCGCTTGCGGAGTACTACGTTGAAAGCACCACGGAGCCAACAGCAAGGTGCCTAAAAAAAGCAAAGACACCACATAAAAACTTCCGCCATAGCCGAAATGCTCGACCAACAACACGCTCAATGCAGGCGCAATCAGGAAATATCCCATCATGTGCGAACCGCGAAACCAACCCGCACGGACTGGACCTAAACGTTTTAAGTTGCTCAAAAAAACGGTATTGATCGAAACAAAGCGCATGGGTAAGACAAAACTTACTAAGGCTGTGACTGCAAAGAGATACCATGCACCAGCTTTGAGTGGCGTTAAGCTATAGACCACAGCGCCCAACACACTGCCGATGCAGAATATTTTCAAAGACCCAAAGCGCTGTACCAACACGCCAATCGGCAATGCCATGATCAAAATGCCAAAATTTTGCGCTGCAGAAATTAGCCCCAATTGCAATTCGGTGGCTTCTAAATGCACGGCATACAAGGAAATTAATACCCGTGCTACACCCACACCCAGTCCAGCCAAAATCGTAAGCAGCACAAAACTGCTCATAAATTTGGTGGTTAATGGACTGGCAATCACATTGCTTTCAATCGGACGACTCATGGCTGCGACTTACTTCGGTTGACCTTGAGCATTAAATTGGCGCCAGTAACCCTCTAACTTCAGCTCTTTCAAGGCATTATTCAGATACTTCGGCTCATACCATGTTTTGGTATCCACATCACGACGGATTAAACGAGCGTCTTTGGCAATTTTTAAAGCACTGTCAATTTGTGAACGGTGGAACTCGTCTAATAGCGGTGTAGTACGGTCTTTTAAATTCCAGCCATCCCACGTTTTTTGATAATCCACCAACGGAATGCCACTTTGTGCCCAAAGTTTATATTGCGCACTACGATTAGCTTCTTGAGAACTCCACTGCGCTTGTTTAATCAGTGTCGTCACGACACGTTGCACCACCTCTGGATATTGTTTTTCAAAACTTTCTGTCACCCAAAAGTGCGCAATCGGTGCAACTTTGGGATCTTTAATTTCTAGTAATGTTTTCGCCACACCACGCGCTTGCAAACTAAACGGTGAAGTAATCGTGGCATCAATATCACCTGTCGCTAACGCAGTACGCGCCGAATAGGCATCTTGCGAAATCACTCGTAAATCGCGCTCAGTTAAATTGTATTTTGCTAATACACGGTTAAAGACGATCTGACCATTGGTGCCTTTAAAGACGGAGAATTTTTTGCCTTTTAGATCTGCAAAGGATTTAGCATTTGATCCGGCAGGCACCACCACATAGGTAGGACCAAAACGCCCTGTCGAGAACAACACTTTGGTTTTTAATCCCGTTGAACGTCCAACCAATGAGGGCAAATCGCCATGCAATGCAAAGTCCACTTTGCCATTGGCTAAAGCTTCGTTGGTTGCAGGGCCTGCTCCTGGGAAAAACAGCCAATTCACCTTAATGCCATCTTTTTTAAATTCTTGTTCGAGCACACCTCGTAAATGTGCTGTAGCTACAAAACTACCGCCCACTTTGGGTTTACCCCCCTCACCCGCAGCTGATACTGAAATGCGAATTTCTTTGGGATTGGCAGCATGCAATTGAACGCTTAAACCAAGTGCTGAAAGTGCCAAGAATGTGGCTGCGATTTTTTTAGAGATAATTTTCATTTTAAATGTTCCTTAATGGTTTAAATATTTGAATTAAAAGGTGTACTGAACCTGAGCTTGCAGCTCATTGGTGTCTTTTTGATTTGCCGTTTCGACATCAAACAGATAGTGATTCAGCTGTAATTGGAATTTTGTGGTTTGCGCAAAAAATAGGTTTAAACCCAAAGAGTGAATGTCATATTCACCAATACGACCGCTCGCGGTATCGAGATAGCTTGCGTTGTTTTTATTCGGGTTATAGCGGTCAAAACGGTAATAACCTTGGACTGACTTCGGCCAGAAATCATCAAATTTGGCGTTGGATTTAATACTGTTGTAGAACTGATCACCCAAGGTGTAGAAAGCGGTAAAAGTATGTCCTTCCGCTTTGGCTTCTTTGATGTCTTGGGCTACGGTGTCGACATAATCGGTCTTGCCTTGCAGATATTCATAGGTCACACCAAATGGTGCGTGGTTATAATAAATATCGAAACCCAAACGATCACGTTTCGCAGCATTATCAGTGATTCCGCCGGCTGAAATTTTCGATTCGCCTTTGATATAAGAGGCACCAAACTTCAACTCACGGAAAATGCTGGCGTAGTCCACTGGCAAGGTAAAAGCCACACGACCGATATAATCTTTGCCATTGTTGTCATCTGCCTTATTACTGGCGTTCCCATTGGTCAACCCTAAGGCATACTCAAATAGCGGCGCACGGTAGTTCGATGCAAAGTCGACAAAAGGTTTGGCATCTCCACGGACGATAAATCCATTTTGACGGTTAAACAGTCCTAGAAAGGTCGAAGCTGCAGCGGTATTAATGGTCGGACGCAAATCTTCAGGAGACTGCACATCTAGACCAAAGGGCAATAACTGCTGACCGAGCGTAAAGTTGAGTTTGGCAGTTTCAGGGCCCGCATTGGTGGCAAAAGCGTTATAGCGAACAAAGGCATCTAGTAAGTTAAAGTTACTGTTATTGGTGCCATCATTGCGTTTGCCATAACCAAAGGACAATTGATAATCGAGGTTTTTGCCTTCGTTATAATCACGGAATAAATTCCCACGCACACCAATCAGCGCAGTCCCAATATCAAATGTTGATTTGGTTGCACCCAACACACCCGTTTCATCGAGCGCACTGGCACGTAGTTGAACTGTGCCATACAGGGTTGTATCACGAGTCGATTTGGTGGTTTGACGTTCATATTGACGTGACTGATCGTACTTATAGTTTTCAATATCTGCACGTAAGCCGTCGATATCTTCGGATGTTGCTGCGGTCACTTCTGAAACCTGCGTTTCACCTTCAACATCAGCGGCGTTGCTCGTATCGTCTGTCGTCAACGCGGCCGTTTCTACGACTTTACTTTTGGTCGTCCCAGATTCCACTGCATTTAAGCGTTTTTGCAAACTCTCAATTTGTTGTTTTAAGCTGCTCAGTTCTTGCTGAAGTGCTTCATCCGATGCAAAACTCAGCGGACTGGTTGCGGATAAAATCAGTCCGACCGCAACGGTTAATGTGGTTTTTTTCATGATTTGGTTTCACTAACATTTTTCCCAAAGCGCAAAATCCCCCAACCCCATGCAAGGTGCATGAAGTGAATGTACTGCGTGGGTTTTTAAAAATTAATCTGAGTGGTCGTAGGTTTTATTCAACTTATGCACGACCGAAACTCGAAGACAGCTTTTAGAATTTAAGCGCGCATCATCGCGAGTGTCATAGCACAACAACATGCCTGTTGCAGGACACGAAAAGCAGAAAGATATCGATGCGTAAAAGTACTCATAAATGTTCCATACAGTGGTGAGTTTTGTTCACTCTAATATGGCAACAACTGTGCCAACATTTTAAGTATTTATTTTTTAAAGCTTTATTATTTAAACCTGATAAATTCTGTTGGTTTTAACGCCAAAAAACTGTTGGTTATTCAACAGTTGCTTATTTCAAATCATCAGATATCTCCATTTTTATATCTCATTTTATGAAATAAAAAATACACCTTGTGTTTTCCTTTAGCCATAAAAAAAAACCCACTGACGTGGGCTCTTTTCAATTGATTTTAATTACCGCTTATTGACCAAATTTAGTCGCCATGGCAGTTAATTTTTGATAACCCGTCGGTAGCAAACGTTGAATTAAATCAATCGCTTTTGCATCATTACCAATCAATAAACGGCGCTTATCTTTTTGTACTGCTGCAATGATTTGACGAGCCGCTTCTTCAGGTGGACAACGCAAGAATTTATTAAACGACTGTGCCGATTTTTGTGGGTTCATGCCTAAACTTTTCAAGCTGTCATTCATTTTTGCGGCATTGGCAATATTGGTACGAATCCCGCCCGGATGTACACATAGCGCACTCACGCCACAGTTTTCAATATCCAATTCTTGGCGTAAAGATTCGGTAAAGCCACGTACTGCAAATTTAGTGGCATTATATGCCGACTGTGTTGGCTGTGCAGTTAGACCAAACAAGCTGGAAATATTGATGATATGACCTTCACCACTTTGCTTGATATACGGTAAAAATTCTTTGGTGCCATAAACCACACCCCAGAAGTTAATATTGACAATCCACTCCAGCTCTTCGTAGCTTGCGCCTTCAACGGTCGTGCCCAAAGCCACACCCGCATTGTTAAAAATCATATTCACGGAACCATGATCTTTAACGGTCTGTGCTGCCCATGCTTTCATTGCTGCAAGGTCTGACACATCGAGTTTTTGCGTGGTTACACGTACATTGCTGGCTTTCACCAATTCAACGGTTGCCGCTAGACCCTGTTCATTCACATCGCTTAAAGACAGATGACAGCCTTGTTTCGCCAAAAGCACTGCCAATTGCTGACCAATACCTGAACCTGCACCTGTAATGGCAGCCACTTTATTTTTGAAGTTTTTCATTGTGATTCCTTATTCCTTTATGCTGCCGCTTGGCTTTATCACAGCGTGATCTCATTTGCCAATGTGTGCAGTTCGTCAACTTAATATAGTTTTGACAATACATATTGTCAATGTCATCTTAGGACGTGCTAAGCTGTTGAAATTGCCAATGCTTAAACATAGGTTTAAACTGAAATTATTGCTAAAATAAGACAAAATTCTGCTTTAGTTCAGCGTATATTTTCATGACAGATGCAACAAATCACACAGAACAACAACAGGCAAAAAATGTGAAGGAACGTCAATTTAAAGGGCTTTCTCTCAGTGAACGTAAGCAAGCGCGACGTGAAAAACTGATTGAAGCCGGTATAGAAGCCTATGGAACACATGGCTTTTTTTCAGTGACTGTGAAAGATATTTGTTTGGAAGCCAAGCTGACCGAACGCTATTTTTATGAATCATTTAAGAAAAGTGAGCAACTGTTCCAGACCATCTTTTTAAAATTAATCGATGAACTGCAACGAAACGTGATGCAAGCCATCATGCAAGCATCAACCGATTCTAAAAAAATGATTGAAGCGGGTTTAACTGCCCTACTGTTAACTTTAAAAAATAATCCCCGTATGGCGCGCATCATTTACATCGATGCTATGTTGGTACAAGAGCTACATAACCAAGCCACAATTCATGAAACCATGATGCGCTTTGACCGTATGATTCATGCCTTTGTCATGCTCATGATGCCGAATATTGATCGTTCAGAACGTGAAATTTCGATGGTCGCAACTGGTCTCAATGGTTATGTCACCCAAATCGCGATTCGTTGGGTCATGAGTGGTTATAAACAGCCGATTGATGAGGTTTTATCGTCATGTAGCGTGGTCTTTTTGGCCTTGTTAGATGCTTTCTCTGAAAAACCCAGTAAATAAATTTTGGCCTCAACACTGATCTTTACAATTTTTTTTGAATGATTTTTTTGTGACAACAGCATGATGCAAAGCCCATGTTGTTGAATATTTCAGGATTTAAATTGTCACAATTTCTTTCTAAACCCCAATGAAAGATCATTTTTGCAATGATACTGTCATAATTAATCTTTGTAATAAGCCTGTCATAAATATAAAACGGTCTACCGTTTACATAAAATAGGGTATTGCGCTGTGAAAGATGACTATATTTTAATCGTCGACGACGAACTCCCGATTCGGGAAATGATCCATACTTCACTGGATATGGCTGGTTTTCAATGTCAGCAAGCTGAAGATGCCAAACAAGCGCACCAAATGATTGTAGATCAGCGTCCTGCACTGGTTTTATTGGATTGGATGATGCCTGGTGGCGTGAGTGGTGTAGACCTATGTCGTCGTTTAAAACGCGATGAAAATTTGTCAGAAATTCCAGTCATCATGCTCACTGCACGTGGTGAAGAAGACCATAAAGTCCAAGGTCTAGACGCGGGCGCAGATGACTACATGACCAAACCCTTTTCCACCCGTGAGTTGGTGTCACGGATTAAAGCGGTGCTGCGTCGCTCAAATGCATTGGGTGGTGAAAAAACCATTGATGCCAATGGCTTAATCCTCGATCCAGTCAGCCAACGTGTCAGCTTTGGCAACACCATTTTAGATATGGGACCGACTGAATATCGTCTATTGGCCTTTTTCATGACTCATCCTGAACGTGCCTATACCCGTGCTCAATTATTAGATCAGGTTTGGGGTGGAAACGTGTATATTGAGGACCGCACCATTGACGTTCATATTCGTCGTTTGCGTAAAGTTCTTGAACCTTTCCAAGCCGATCGTTATGTCCAAACTGTTCGTGGTACAGGTTACCGTTTCTCTACCCGTGCAGACGCTGTGATGGGTTAGTCATTTTAGGTCTTTAATTTTCTATGTACGAACCGTATCCCGTCCCAGAACTTGCCAGTGAACATAAAAAATTCCGTTACAGCAGTTTATGGACTTTTGCCAAGCAGGATTTAAGACTGCTGGCATTTTTCCTGCTCATTGCTGCACTCATCGGCTTTGGTATCGGGTACTTATGGATCTGCATCTTAATTGCCTTTGCAGTGTTCTTTGCATTGCAAATGCGTTCGCTGTACTTGGTCAACGAATGGATTTCAAACCGTCCTTATGATGTCCCGCCGAATTTAGACGGCATTTGGGGGGCTTTGCTCTTTAATGTATACCGTGCCCAGCGCCAAGAACGCATCGTACAAGCTGAAATGGTCGGCCTAATTGACCGCGCTCAATCTTCCTTGGTGGCGCTTGCTGAAGCTGTGGTATTGATTGATGAATTACATCAAATCGAATGGTGGAACCCTGCCGCAGAAAAGTTGTTGGGGATTCAACAGCTCGATCAAGGGCGCAATATTTTAAGTATTTTAAGACAGCCTAGTTTTATCGAATACTTTACCAATATCGATTTAGCCCCCGATGGTTTAAAAATGAAATCATCGGTACTTGAAGACCATTATGTGCAAGTCAAATTAACCCGTTTTGGTCGCGAAAGTCGTTTATTGGTGGCTTATGACGTCACACGTATGCATAACCTTGAGCAGATGCGTAAAGACTTTGTCGATAATATTTCACATGAGCTACGCACACCGCTCACGGTTTTAAGTGGTTATATCGAAACCTTTACCGATCAGGAAGATTTAAATCCACGCTGGAAGCGTGCGTTCGATCAAATGCAGTCTCAAACCCGCCGTATGAATGCTTTGGTCAATGACTTGTTATTATTATCTCGTCTTGAAAATGATAAAAAAGTTGCTAAAAATCAAATCATTGAAATGCCTAGCCTAATGAACCAACTGTATGACGATGCACATGCTTACAATGTGGATTATGGACATACACTGAATCTCGAGATTGATAGTCACTGTGACCTGATCGGATCAGATATGGAATTGGCGAGTGCCTTTAGTAACCTCATCACCAATGCGATTAAATACACCCCGAAAGGTGGTACTGTGACCATTGGTTGGCATGATGATGGTACGCATGGTTATTTTACCGTTGAAGATACCGGCATCGGGATTGACCCGAAGCACTTACCCCGTTTGACGGAACGTTTTTATCGTGTGGACAGTGCCCGTAGCCGCCAAACGGGGGGGACAGGTTTAGGTCTAGCCATCGTAAAACACGTTTTGATGCAACATCAGGCACACCTTGAAATTGAATCCAAAGAAAATCGTGGCTCGCTGTTTAAAGTGGTTTTCCCTAAAGAACGCTTGTATCACGTGAGCTAAGCAGAATCATCCTGCCGATCTTGCTGCGCTTCCAACTGTTGTTCTTGTTGTTTGGCACGGCGATATGCAGGACGCTGCTGCATCCGTTGTAAGAAAGACTGAATTTGTGGATATCGCCCTTGTGTTCTTGTCATGAGAGCTTCTAATGGAAACGTCATCTGAATATCCGCAAAGCTAAACGGTCCCGCAAAATATTCATTTTCCGCTAAGTGATTTTCTAAAAACACGATATGTTCTTTTAATCGCGGTCGTACAAAACCTTTTTTGACCCCATCACAAATGCGGCTAGCTACGGGTTTGATGACCCAAGGTACATGGCGTGGCACATTGCTCATGACCAACTGCATCACCAATAATGGCATCAGAGAACCTTCGGCATAATGCATCCAAAAGCGATATTGTTGTTTTGAATGTTCCGCCTTGGCTGCAAAAAAATCATGTCGATCATACTTCTCTTGTAAATACTCCAAGATCGCTGCAGATTCTACCAAGACCAGTCCATCATCCTGCAATATGGGCGACTTTCCTAAAGGATGGATGACTTTAAGCTCAGGGGGAGCAGACAAATTTGGCTGGCGCAGATAAAACTGAACCTGATAATCCAGTCCTAATTCCTGCATTGCCCATAAAATACGAAATGAACGAGATTTTTCTAGATGATGTAGCACCCGCATGGGTTCATCTCCTATATGAAGTCTAAAATTTTCTTATTTCTGGCAAGCCATTATTATTTTGAAGTAGTTAAATCATAAAAAGTGTCAGATCACTGCTTAGGGCTATATCAAAACTAAATTTTGCACAGTACAGCAGCGACCTGCATTTAAATTAAACTAGAGTGGTTTTAATGTCTACACTGCGCAATAAAGTTTTTGTCACTGGGGTTTTTTCACAAATGGACAAGATTTTTTGCTCTAATTCTGCATCCAAGGGCGTTTGAAAATGCAGACGTCGCTCAACCCATTCAGCGCCTTCACGGTTCGCACAAAAGTCTGCCTCAACACGGAACTCACCCAATTGAATTTGTTTATGTGCTGCATACATGCGCAAGGTAATCATGGTGCATGAAATTAAGGAGGCACACAGTAAATCATACGGTGCTAAACCTAAGTCCCCGCCGCCAAATGATTCGGGCTTATCGGTAATAAGTTGATGTTTTCCACTCTGAATTTCACCTGACCACGGTGCTTGTAAGGTGTTTACTGTTGCCGTTGCGACGATACCCATAATGACTCCCTCATGGTTATGCCGCACCATTTTTACCACAGGTACGGCTGTTCATTTTTATTTTTAAGTTAACGTGATGGACGCATTTTATCAGGGAAAGCCGGTGCTTCTAGTCGTGGACCATCATAGTCAGGAATAGAGCCAAAGCGTTCGTCCTGATTAATCCACTGCTCACGGGCAATATTCAATTCTTCTTGTGTGCGCCCCACAAAATTCCACCACAGTAGAATCGGTGATTCAAAAGGTTCACCCCCTAATAATAAAACACGGCCACCTGCGTGCAGATCAATTTTGACTTGGGTTAAGCCCGGCTCAAGTACCACCATATTGTCTTCATTGAGCTCGTGACCATTGACACTGGCAGTCCCTTCAAGGGCCATAAAGCCATATTCAAATTTTGGATTGAGCGGCAAGACGGTACTTTGACTTTCCGAACTACGCAGATCGACACCTAATAATTCACTATGTACTTTTACCGGCGATTTAGTCTGTAAAAATTCACCCACCAATACCGTCAATTCAATCCCGTCTTGTGTCACCACAGGCAACTCTGGGTAATGGTCAAACTGGGGCGCCATATTGATTTTGTCATCTGGCAATGCAATCCAAAGCTGCGCAGCATGCATTTGTGTTTCAGACTCTGGAGCAACCTCAGTATGCGAAATACCATAACCCGCTGTCATGAGATTGACTTGTTTGGGCTGAATTAACTGATGTGTGCCCAAACTGTCGGTATGCATCATGGTGCCATCAATCATCCAGGTAAACGTCTGCAAACCAATATGTGGATGCGGCCCAACATCTAAGCCATCACCTTGAGGAAAATGCACTGGACCGGCATGGTCAAGGAAACACCATGCACCAATCATCCGTTTATGCCGACTCGGTAAAGCACGTTTTATCACTGTGCCTTGACCAATTTCAGCACGGCGCAGTGGAAATTCTTGAATGAACTGATTGACGTATTTTTCACAATCGTCGGAATGAGATATTTCTGTGTAATTGGTATTGGTCATATTCTTACCCTAAATTTGGCTAAGCCGATGCAAGGACTATCGGCTAGAGCTATGCATTTTTTTCCATTATATCTGCATTAACTCAATCTTCTTCAGCTGTCATTAATACGCTGAATCACAGAGATAGGACAATCGTTTTTTGTTGCCTAATATGACATATAGCATAACAGTTATCGATGATTATTTAGACAACACACAATGCTAAATTACTTGCTCAAATCACGTGAAATGTAAATTTAAGTAACATAAATTAACACTCACTTTTGACCAAACAATACCAAATAATTCACAAATCATTGAAATAACGTGTTTAATTTTAAATAAAAATGATATAAATTATTTGAGTTACATAAATTTACATACAAACCATGCTCACCCGTCGGTAATCTTGCATGATCAATGAGTATAAGAAAGAATCACGTGCACTGATCCAAAAAGCCTTGAAAGGAACCTTTGTTCGTATTCCTGCTCAATTTCGCCAAGAATTTTTCCACTACCATCGTCGTCAACTTTTTAAATTCTTTTTCCAAGTCAACATCGTTGCACAATTGGCCTATCTCTCTTATGCCATAGCGGATTGGTTTATGTTGCCCGATGTGGGTTTGCTCGCGATAGGCTTAAAAACGGCCTATACCTTACTGATGATGGGCATCACATGGGGCATTTATACATATAGTAAGAGCATTTTACTCTTTGACTTGATGCTTCCCCTATCGATCGTTGGTGCTTCTGCGCTGTGGTTTAGCCTACTCAATTTATCCAATAGCCCCGATGTGCCGATCTATTTATATGCATCTTTGGTTTTTATTGTGTTAGCCAATTTATGTGTGCAAATCCGCTTTAAGGCTGCTGTGCTCATTTCTCTATGTATCAGTCTTATTTTACTGATTGGGGTGTATTTCGCCATTTCTGGCAATATCCATCAACTGCAACTGTTTATCTTGATCTATTCGCCCGTGTTGTTATTTAGTTTGTATATCAGTTGGAATTCAACACAAAAATCCAGAATTGTGTTTTTACACAGTAAACTCGATCAGTTGAACCGTGAAGCGCTCAATATTATGGCGCATACCGATGTGCTGACTGGCTTAAACAATCGACGTCAATTTATTCAACTTGCCAATTATCATATTCATCATCAGTCCAAATCGTTACAGCCCCTTTCATTACTGATTTTTGATGTCGACAAATTTAAAAATATTAATGATCAGTTTGGGCACTATATTGGTGATCATGTTTTACAACAAATTGCCGAAACGTGCCGACATACTTTACGTAGCCAAGACATCATTGCCCGCTTCGGTGGTGAAGAATTTATTATTCTTTTACCGCAGACACACTTGCGTCAGGCTCAAGATATTGCCGAACGTCTACGACGGGCAATAGCCGATGATTATTTAGAACTTGATACACTACAAAAACTTAAATTTACCGTTTCAATTGGTGTTGCCGAATTTGGTCAAAAAAACCGAGATTTACAAAGTGTAATTCGCATGGCCGATCAGGCACTTTACCAAGCAAAATCCGCTGGACGCAATCAAATTTCAACTTATAAAACAGCGAGTTAATAATATATTTTGTAAAATTCATCAGACGATTTTTTATCATTCATTCGAAAAATCCCTAGTTTCAGGTAGATATTTTTGTGTGTTTTTTGTTCATAATTTATCCTAAGCCATTTATGGAGAAGGGACATGTCTGTTGATGTACGAATGAGTTCTCGGACTAATTCGTCTGCTCAGGAAGTTCGTAAAAATCATAATCATACTTTGAAACTTTCTGAGTGTGATCTTGCCAATCGTGCCGAGATTGAACAAGCCATTGCAGATCCTTTTGCACGTATTCCTACGCAGTTTAGAAACTATTTTCTACAACATCAGTATGCCCATCAGTTACCTTATTTACGTCAAGTGAATTACATGGCGCAGATTACATTTCTTCTTTATTTCTTTGCTGACATTTTTATTATCCCTGACATGTTCTTTTGGTCAGGTCTTTCTCGAGTGGCCATGATTATTGCTGCCCTATTGGTCAGCTTTTATCTGTTTAAATACAAAAAAGACATTCGTGTACTCGACATGATCTTACCGATCGGGACGGTCTGTAGCACCGCGATTTGGATTGGCTTATTACTGGCTTCAAATAGCCCAATGGTCTCGTCCTATATCTATGGTGCGGCGATCTTTATTTTAATTGCCAATGTCTGCGTACAAACACAATTTAAGCCTGCCTTGTATTGTTCGGGTCTCATTTCGCTATTGGTATATTTTGCGGTGAGTCAGCTTTTATCATGGCAAGAAGCGCTGATTTTTGTGGTCGTGTCTATTCCCGTTTGGATGATCAGCCTGCATATGAGCTGGAACAATACGCTCAATGCACGACGTCATTTTTTACGCACCCTGCTTGACGATTGGAATATGCATACGCTGAAAAATCTAGCGCATACAGATGAGCTCACCCAGTTATATAACCGTCGTCAGTTTGTTCAACTGGCTGAACATCGCATCCATGAATGGCCAACACCCGCAAGCACCTGCTTACTGATGTTTGATGTCGATCATTTTAAACATATTAATGATAATTACGGGCATGATGTTGGTGATCAGGTGCTGCAATGTATCGCTGAAACCACCCGCAAAGAAATGCGCCAAAAAGATGTTTTGGCTCGCTTTGGTGGCGAAGAATTTATTGTGCTTTTGTCGGAAACGCAAATACAGGATGCAATGTTGATCGCGGAACGTATTCGTTTAACGCTTCAAAATCAATCTTTGCTGAATGTCGCAAATCACCCGATCCAATTTACCGTTTCCATTGGTGTTTCACAGCTTAAATCACATAAACAAAATTTAACTGAACTGATTAAGCAAGCTGATATTGCGCTGTATCAGGCAAAAGAAAATGGCCGTAACCGTGTCGAACGCTATGACCCAAGCATGAAGCCCGAACGTAAATCGACGAAGTCTTGGCAAAGCTTTACCCATAAAGCGAAGTCCAAAGCTGAACCGAATAATGAGAGCGATCGTAGTTGGTCAATTGTTTATAAATAGAATGTTGAGATATAAAAAAAGGACGCTGAAGCGTCCTTTAAGTTTATTTAAAAACTATCTTCATCAAAACGGTCTTGATCTATTTTATAAATATGGAAACTTCTTTCAATTTGAATACCCAAGCCAAATTCAATCATGAGAGATGTAAGCTTGTCACCATCAATTAAAACAATGCCTGATTTCTTTGCTGACTCAATTGCTTCTTTACTAAAACAAGAAGTAGTAATAAATACGCCCTTTTTCGCCACTTGATCAGCCAAAGCTCCCTTAAACTGTTGAATGTCAGGGCGCCCCACCGTATTTTCCCAACGTTTAGCTTGAATATATATTTTATCTAAACCTAAACGATCTTCACTGATAATACCGTCAATGCCACCATCACTGGTTTTACCTATTGCTTGGGCTGCGTCTTGATGTGAACCGCCATAACCCATTATTACCAACAAATCGACAACTAATTGCTCAAAGAATTTGGGTGAATTACTTTTAATTTTATTTAATAGCTCATCTTTAATTGTTTGATTAAGCTCCGTTGATGATTGTTCGATTATTTCTGCAGGCGTCAAATGTTCTGTTTGAATAGATGTAGCATGCTCTTCTTTTAGAACTAGATTTTGAATATTTTTATTATGGTTAGAACCAATTTTATAATCAGAAAACCCTTCAAACTGCATCAAATACTGATTAGTTATATTGGATAAGCTAGAAAAATCAATAGACCAACCTAAAGTACTTAATTCGCAAAGACCACGTGATGGTTGTTGTATCAAACCTGCTTTAACCAAATATGTTTTCGCCCAGCCAACACGATCATAAAATACTGTTTTTGTACCACTAGATAGCCTTAAATTTAAATCAGCTTCAGATAACCCAGATCTTTCAGCTAAAATTTTTGTGGCAGAACTTAATTTTATTGCCTCTTTTTGTTCTGCTAAAAGTTTCATTAATGGAAGCATCAACTGATCGTATGTAGGCAATGACATTTAACCTGCTCTTTTAAAATAGTATTTTTCATAATTATAAATAAAAAAAGGACGCCGAGGCGTCCTTTTTTATTAGTAGAATTATCTAGGTTTCCCTAAATAGCCTCAAGCATAGCTCTTGGCGTAATTTAGGCAAGAAATGTTGTTTCTTGAAATCCAAAACTGCCGCGAGCATAGCTCTTGGCGTAAAACTGGCACGAAGCAGTGCTTCGTGAAACCCCAGTCTGGCGCAGGCATAGCCTTTGCCGTAATTTAGGCAAGAAACGTTGTTTCTTGAAATCCCTAAATTACTCCCATTCAATAGTTGCAGGTGGTTTAGACGATACGTCATAAACAACACGAGAAACTTCAGCAATCTCGTTCATGATACGTGTAGAAATCTTGTCTACAAGATCATAAGGAAGGTGTGCAAAACGTGCAGTCATAAAGTCCACAGTTTCTACAGCACGAAGCGCGATCACCCATGCATAACGGCGGCCATCACCCACCACACCAACCGATTTCACGGGTTGGAATACAGCAAATGCTTGCGCAGTTTTGTCATACCAGCCGCTTGCGCGAAGTTCTTGCATGAAGATGTCATCTGCTAGACGAAGGATATCTGCATATTCTTTTTTCACTTCACCAAGAATACGTACACCTAGACCTGGGCCTGGGAATGGATGACGGTAAAGCATTTCAAATGGAAGACCAAGAGTTGTACCTAAACGGCGTACTTCGTCTTTGAACAAATCACGGATTGGCTCAACCAATTCGAATGCTAAATCTTCAGGTAAACCACCCACGTTGTGGTGTGATTTAATCACGTGTGCTTTACCTTGTTTGCTTGCTGCAGATTCAATTACGTCTGGGTAAATGGTACCTTGAGCAAGGAAGTTCACACCGTCAAGCTTACGTGCTTCTTCAGCAAACACTTCAATGAATTCACGACCGATGATTTTACGTTTTTTCTCTGGATCAACTTCACCAGCAAGCGCTGTTAAGAAGCGATTTTCAGCGTCGGCACGAATCACGCGAATACCCATGTTTTTCGCAAACATGTCCATCACTTGCTCGCCTTCGTTCAAACGAAGTAAACCGTTATCTACGAATACACAAGTCAATTGGTCGCCAATCGCACGGTGTAAAAGTGCAGCTACAACAGATGAATCTACGCCACCTGAAAGACCCAATAGAACTTTTTGATCACCAATTTGCTCACGCAGTTGTTCTACGCGAAGATCGATAATGTTTTCTGAGTTCCACAAGTTACGGCAACCACATACACCATGTACGAAGTTAGACAATAACTCAGCACCTTTCGCAGTGTGTGTCACTTCTGGGTGGAATTGGATACCGTAGAAACGACGTTTTTCATCAGAAACCATCGCCACTGGGCAGCTTGGTGTGCTTGCAGTGATTTGGAAACCTTCAGGAATTTGAGTCACTTTATCGCCATGACTCATCCACACTTTTAATTGGTCTTTGGTATCTTCAAGATCACCAATTAAAGCATCACGGACTTTAATATCAACTTCTGCATAACCAAATTCATGCACAGTACCTGGCTCAACTTTACCGCCAAGTTGTTCTGACATGGTTTGTAGACCATAGCAAATACCTAAAACAGGTACACCAAGTTCAAATACAACTTGTGGTGCGCGCGGACTACCTTCTTCATGAACACTTTCTGGGCCACCTGAAAGAATGATCCCGTTTGGGTTAAATGCACGAATGTCTTCTTCAGACATATCAAATGCGTACATTTCTGAATAAACACCAGCTTCACGTACACGACGTGCAATAAGCTGACTATATTGAGAACCGAAATCCAAAATCAGGATACGGTCTTCAGTAATTTGGGTATTGGTAGTCATGGCAAACAACTATGCAGGCAACGAATATAAGCGCCGTATTCTAACATTTTTCTTGGACTTTCGCACACTATTCGGACAGGGGCAAAAACCACAAGCCAAACGATGTTTTTTACAACACATTTCAGGGCTTTATTGATTTACTTTAAATCAGCGATAGACATGAAAAAAGCGGCAGAACGCCGCTTTGATGGATGCTCGGACTCATGACCGCTTTATTTTGATTTTTCGATCCAATGATCAAAACTGAATTTACCTGCACCATGTAACATGAGAAATAATAAGCCGCCTGACATCGCCAAATTTTTCATAAAGTTAATGCCATCTTCTGCACCACCATGGAATAAAAATGCAGTGATTAAACTAAATACGGTTAGACCCAGTGCCGCAAAACGCGCTTGAAAACCAAACAATAAAGCTAAGCCACCACCCAACTCGACTAAAATGGTGATCGGAAGTAGCCCTGCCGGTACACCCATTGACTCCATATAACCTGCGGTTGCAGTGTAAGCGGTAATTTTGCCCCAACCTGCCACAATAAAAATATAAGCCATCAAAATACGTGCAACGAGACTGATTACCGCATTGATTTGCGGCTGTTGACTCAGATTTTTCACCACTAGATTTGGATTAAACATACTGAAACCTATTTTTAATACTGTTCAAAAGATGTGCTTAGATTAGGTCGTTTCTTATTCTCTTTAAATATGCTTTTATAATACTCATCATTCCATATATAGAACGATTTTACTGATAATTAATTACGTTTTAATACTGACTTTGCTGCCCCAGACTGATAGCATCAGACCACTATTTTACACATATAAGCCCCATGGAACTGATTGATTTTATACTACATGTTGATGACCATTTACTCGAGTTCATTACCAATTATGGCGTATGGATTTATGCAATTCTGTTCCTGATCATTTTTGTTGAAACCGGTTTAGTGGTCATGCCCTTTTTACCGGGTGACAGTCTTCTGTTTGCAGCAGGCGCGCTCGCTGCGTCAACAGGTGCCATGGATCCATGGGTTTTGGTGATTTTGCTGTTTATCGCTGCGGTCTTGGGCGACACGCTGAATTACCATATTGGTAAATATATTGGCCCACGTGTCTTTGAAATTGAATCACGCTTCATTAACCGTCAACATTTGGTCAATACGCAAAAATTCTTTGAAAAACACGGTGGTAAAACCATTATTTTTGCCCGCTTTATTCCTTTTGCACGAACCTTCGCGCCTTTTGTCGCAGGTGCAGGCAGCATGAACTATAAGTACTTCCTGACTTTTAACATGATTGGTGCGATTTGTTGGGTTGGCTCATTTATCACTTTGGGTTATTTATTTGGCAATATGCCCATCGTGAAAGATAACTTCACCCATCTGATCTTCGGCATCATTATTATTAGTATTTTACCGGGCGTGATTGGTTTTATTCGAGCAAAATTAAAGAAATAAACCGATGTGGTGAACACCTTTAAGCAAAAAAGCGTAAAACCACGGGAAACATACATAAAATCAGCATCAGGGCCGATCCTTTATACAGAAGATCGGCCTTAATTTTTTGGGTCTTACCGGCCAAAATCGTCCGTCCAAATGACATCCAAAACAATGCAACTGGTAGCAAAACCACGCTAAATACAGCGAAAACCAAAATAAAATTTAATGGGCTAGCCCAAGTTTCAATTGGGAAAATACCTGCAGCAAAAAGCAACGCTTTAGGATTTTTTAACGAGGAAATAAATAATTCACGTGGTTGAATTGAAGGATGTTTTTGATTGTACTGATGTAAATGCGTCGATTTCCACAAATGAAAAGCCAACCATAAAACATAGGCAATACTGAGAAAATGTAGCAAGTGAATTAAATTCGGCCACACTGGAGCGCTTAAATGAATAATCAACGCCCACAAATTAATGGCATAGAAATAGCCCAATAATTCTGCAGGAATCAGCATGCACGTCTTTGCAATGCCTTGTTGATGTGCAGAGCTTGCCATTAGTGCATTGCTAGGTCCCGGCGTCATCATCACCGCAATCATTGCCAATACAAAAAGCCAACTCTCAATCATAAATACCCAGACAATGTTTCAAAGCGCACACCTTAGCCGAAATGAATTTAAAAAAACAAGTACGCGCTAGGTCAGTTTTATCCTTGTACAAGTCAATGCACTCACGCTGAATGTTCAAGACCAGAAGGAAGTATTGAAATACACCAATAATATTTAATTTAATTTTTTCATAGATTTAAATATTTTATTGGCTCTAAACAGTGCAGTTTATTTGGCTCAAAAAAAATGCCAGTAGACGCCTCACCTACTGACAAATTTTATTACACTTTTCTCATAGCACAGGCCTAAGCCTCAGCTCATGATCCGCTTATGATTTTGCTGCGGTAGCCGAATTTGCGCGAACGATAATCGGACAACCTTTAAATTTTGCTGCCTGTACAATCGCTTCTTGCTCACCTAGAACGCGTGAAAGTTCGGTACGTTTGGTATTTGAAGATTGTCCCATATTGACCGAAATACTCGGACCAATGCCCCAACCTCCACGGCTGCCCCAGCCACCACCAAGGCCTACACCCACACCAACGCCTGTACGCTTCGGTGTTTCTACACCATTTTGAATATAGTCGTGGATTCGGTTGTATTCGCTTTGCAATTGTTGGCAACTCAAAGACTGATACTGTGTAGGTGAAACATAGCTTGGTTTTGGCGTACTTGCACATGCACCCAATACAACAGCAGTGAAAGCAACTAGACCACATTTAAGTGCATTCATACTTTTCTCGATACTACTTTTGCTCAATTTCATTGAACAATGATTGATAGGCTTGCGTCAATTTATGATCTGCAGCCAAATGGATTAAAGGTTGATTTTTATGATGAGATTCTTTCATCAGCACCGAAGGCGGTAACATGCTGTCCAATACAGGAAGTCCTTCATCTTTGAGTTGTTGTACAACTTCGCGCGGCAACTTCGCCTGTGCCTGAAATTGATTGACCACAATGCCTTCAATTTCTAAATGATCATTATGATCATCCTGCGTTTCTAACACATTTTCGATCAGGGTCTGTAAGGCACGTTTTGAAAACACATCGCAGTCAAATGGAATCAGCACGCGATCTGCCGCAATCAACGCAGATAAGGTAAAAAAGTTAAAGGCCGGCGGTGTATCAATAAACACTCGATCATATTGACCGCTCATCTGCTGCAAAGCATCGCGGAGTTTGTAAATTTTATGCTTAGATTCTAAGGCATGTGCCAACGCGCCTAAATTTGGACTGGCAGGAATCACATCTAAGCGTGGATAAGGTGATGCATGCACATAGCTTTCCAAACCTTTGGCACGACCTTTCAAAATCGAACCGATGGCATTTCCCAACAAACCTTTACTTTGTTGTGTCCCCAAGACTTCTTCAAAATAATTTTCAATATTGGGTTCAAGTGCAGGCTTATCTGCCGAATACGTCGCATCATCCCCCAACAAATATTGACTTGAATTGGCTTGAGGGTCGAGGTCAATCACCAAAGTTTTTAAACCTTGGTGCGCGCTTATCGCCGCTAAATTGACCGTAATACTCGATTTCCCCACACCACCTTTTTGGTTAAATACCACACGCGTACGCATTCAAAACCCTCTAATCTTTGTTTTTCTACTCAAGCCTTGAAATCGGCCATGTGGATAAGCCATTTATCCAAAAACTGGTTTGATTATAACCAATGTAATGATGAAAATAAGTGCAATAGCTGCAATAAATAAGCCCGCACGGCGCTGAACCAATAAAATACTGTCATCTTTTTTATACGCTTTAGATAAAGAAGACAGCAGCACCAAAAACAGCACAACTTTGGCATAGAACCATGGCTGCACATCAAAGTTCTTCATAAACAATAAGATAATTCCAGTCACGGCAATTAATGTCATTGAGCCATGTTGCAAAGCAACAAAAAACTTCCGCCCTGCCGGATTGGGTAAATTGCCCTGCGTCCCTTTAAACAACGTAAAAGCACGAATGAAAATGGCAGCACAGCCTAAAGCCACACCACACATATGAATGATTTTAATGATTAATTGCGTTTCCATGGCTCACCTTAAGATGACTTAGGTGCATGCGCACATTCAGGGCTAGTGGTGTCTTGACCTTTCCATTCTTCGGGTAAAAACGCATGAATGGCCAAGGCATGAATTTGCCCCGGACTAAGTAAATCACCGGCTGCGGCATAGACTTTTTGATGACGTTGCACCAAACGCAAACCTGCAAATGCCTCACTCACGATCACTGCTTTAAAATGCGACTCTTTACCTGGGAAATAACCTCCATGACCTGCGGACTCATTCACCACTTCAAGATGTGTAGGCGCTAATGTCTGTAGACGCTCAATTAATTGCTGTTCTAAACTCAAAACGGCTCTCCCAAATTCAAAAAAAGGTTCAACTGGTCTTAGTATAGCCTGTATTTGTTCAAGTTCTTGTGTCGCAAAGTTGCTGAAACCATCTGAATTGCATGATTTCATCAAAATGGAAGCCTTCGACCTGCAAAAATCTTCCAATTTTCAAACAAATTGTTTTTATTTTATGCAAACGATGCACAGTTTTTCATAAAGTTATTGACCTGAAAAATCCTTAATGTATTATACGTGGCTATGCGGGAATAGCTCAGTTGGTAGAGCATAACCTTGCCAAGGTTGGGGTCGGGAGTTCGAGTCTCCTTTCCCGCTCAAAATTTTTTCATTCGGTTTTTTATTTAAAAAATTGGATAGACTCCGCGGGAATAGCTCAGTTGGTAGAGCATAACCTTGCCAAGGTTGGGGTCGGGAGTTCGAGTCTCCTTTCCCGCTCCAAATTTTTTTCGATTCAGTTTTTTAGTAAAAAAACAGGATAGACTCCGCGGGAATAGCTCAGTTGGTAGAGCATAACCTTGCCAAGGTTGGGGTCGGGAGTTCGAGTCTCCTTTCCCGCTCCAAATTCAAAAAGCCCTCATCGAAAGATGGGGGCTTTTTTATCTATCGCTTACACCAATCAAAATCAATCTATATTTATTCAGTATGTGGAACATGGTTTGAGTCAGGTTCCACAAATATGAATAAAAATTAAAATTGCGTTAATAGGTCACACGGACATAATCACGATATTCAGGTTTCCAGAAATTCGCTTCAATCGCATGTTCGAGCACTTCAACGCTGACATTTGGCGCAACACCATCAGCAATCGCAGCCAACGCGACTTTCAATGCAATTTTCTTCGAAATATCCTGTAAATAATCCAAACTTGGCAATAAATCAGCATTTGGATCTGCCAATTTTGGTGAACAGTCCGCCAATGCCGTACTAGATGCCATCAGCATATTTTCCGTCACACGTTTCGCCCCAGATGCAATCACACCCAGTCCAATCCCCGGGAAAATATAGGAGTTATTGCACTGTGAAATCTGATGAATCTTGCCATGATAATTCACTGGTGCAAATGGACTACCTGTCGCAATCAGGGCCTTACCTTTGGTCCACTCGATAATATCTGCAGGCACCGCTTCGACACGTGATGTCGGGTTAGATAGTGGCAACACAATAGGCTGTTCACAATTTGCAGCCATCGTTTCAATAACCTCTTGGCTAAACAGCCCCGGTTGTCCCGAAACCCCAATCAATACAGTCGGTTTGGCATGTGTAACCACATCCAGGAGTGAGATGACCGAATCTGCATTTGCCCAATGTGCGACGTTATCCGGTGCTTGCGCAAGCTTGCGTTGGAAATCTAAAAGATTCGGCTGATTTTCAGTAATTAAACCAAAGCGGTCGACCATAAACACCCGCGCACGTGCTTGAGCATCGGTTAAACCTTCCGCCACCATTTGCTTGATGATCTGTTCTGCAATCCCACAACCTGCTGAACCCGCCCCTAAGAAGGTGACGATTTGATCTTTGAGCTGCTTGCCTGCTGCACGTGATGCCGCAATTAAACTTCCGACAGACACTGCTGCTGTCCCTTGAATATCGTCATTGAAACAGCAAATTTTATCGCGATATTTTTCCAGTAAAGGCATCGCATTTTTTTGTGCAAAGTCTTCAAACTGAATCAGCGCTTTAGGCCAACGTTGTTGAATGGCTTTAATCACGTCATCGACAAATTGATAATATTCTTCACCACTAATCCTAGGCTGACTCCAACCCATATAAATCGGGTCATTCAACAGCTGTTGGTTATTGGTTCCGACATCTAAAGTAATCGGCAAAGTATAGGCTGGACTGATCCCACCACACGCAGTGTACAGCGACAACTTACCAATCGGAATCCCCATCCCCCCAATGCCTTGGTCACCAAGACCAAGAATACGTTCACCGTCCGTAATCACGATCACTTTCACATTCTTTTTATTCACGTTATGAATAATTTGATCGATATGATCACGGTCAGGATATGAAATAAAAATCCCACGATGACGACGGTAAATGTCCGAGAAGCGCTGACAAGCCTCACCCACTGTTGGTGTATAGATGATCGGCATCATCTCACTGAGGTGGTTTTCAATTAAGTGATAGAACAATGTTTCATTGGTGTCTTGAATATTGCGCAGGTAAATATGCTTATTGATATCACTATTAAATGCACAATATTGCTGATAAGAACGCTGACTTTGTTCTTCAATGCTTTCTGTTACGTGTGGAATCAAACCGTGTAAATTAAAGCTCTTACGTTCATCTTCATTAAACGCAGAACCTTTATTTAAAAGTGGGAGTTCTAAAAGTGTATTTCCGGCATAAGGAATATATAAAGGACGTTTCGTTTTCAAATTTTCACTGGGCATTATTTAACTCGTTTAATTAATCTTTTGTTTCGCACTGCAAAAAGCGAAATGCACAAAAGTGACTATCTCGTTATTTGTTATAGCCTATCCTGATTCGAGTGCTTTGGGGCATTTAGTAAATTGATAGTAGTTTTAGTTAGATTTTATAATCTGATAACTCGATCATGCATCCAATCATCGCAACGCCTATTTGGGCTTAAACGTATACGACTTTTAGCGAATCTCAGAAAATAGCAAAAATAATTAATGATTAAATTTCAATCAATTAAATAAGTTCAATACAAAGCCCTAAATTTGGTAGGTCTTTGGTAGGTGTGAATTTAAAACATCCCTCGCAATACTCAGTTTAGGTGAGTATCACCCATAACAAATGACAATGAATGGTAGAAGGAATCGCACCATGGCTTTTAAAAATATTGCAGATCAAACAAACGGTTTTTACATCCCTTGTGTTTCACTTTTTGGCCCCGGCTGTGCTAAAGAAATTGGTGCAAAGGCACAAAATCTTGGCGCAAAAAAAGCGCTTATCGTGACCGATGCCGGTCTTTACAAATTTGGTGTGGCAGACACCATTGCCGCATATTTAACTGAAGCTGGCGTAGAAAGTCACATCTTCCCGGGCGCAGAACCCAACCCAACTGACACCAACGTGCATAGCGGTGTAGATGCCTATAATGACAATGGCTGTGATTTTATTGTCTCTCTCGGTGGCGGCTCTTCTCATGACTGTGCCAAAGGCATTGGCTTAGTCACTGCGGGTGGTGGTCATATTCGTGACTATGAAGGCATCGATAAAAGTACAGTCCCAATGACTCCACTCATTGCGATTAATACCACCGCAGGTACGGCATCAGAAATGACCCGTTTCTGTATCATTACCAATACTGACACCCACGTTAAAATGGCGATTGTCGATTGGCGTTGTACCCCTCTTATCGCCATTGATGACCCGAAGCTGATGATTGCGAAACCTGCGGCGCTCACTGCAGCAACCGGTATGGATGCATTAACGCATGCGGTCGAAGCTTATGTGTCTACAGCAGCCAATCCCATTACCGATGCTTGTGCTGAAAAGGCCATTGCAATGATCAGCGAATGGCTCAGCCCTGCCGTAGCCAATGGCGAAAACCTAGAAGCACGTGATGCAATGAGCTATGCACAGTACTTAGCTGGGATGGCATTTAACAATGCATCTTTAGGTTATGTCCACGCGATGGCGCACCAACTTGGCGGCTTCTACAACTTGCCACATGGCGTATGTAATGCCGTGCTGTTACCACACGTTTGCGAATTTAACCTGATCGCCTGCCCTGACCGCTATGCACGTATCGCACAGCTCATGGGTGTGCCAACCGACGGTTTAACGGTGACTGAAGCGGCTTATGCAGCGATTGCAGCAATCCGTGAACTGTCTGCTTCGATTGGCATTCCATCGAGCCTTTCTGAACTCGGTGTGAAAGAACAAGACCTCAGCATCATGTCTGAAAATGCGCAAAAAGATGCCTGCATGCTCACCAACCCACGTAAAGCGAATCATGCTCAAGTGGTTGATATTTTCAAGGCAGCGCTTAAAGCCAATGCCTCTGTGGTCGACTTCAAAGCAGCAGTTTAAGTTAAGCCTCAAAGGTCTTCATGTTTAAGTGACCCAAGTGCCTACATTACCCTTTGAGTCTGGTGATGTAGGCTTCAACTGAATCCATTTCACTTTTTATTTCAGGAAAGCGACCATAGATTGGTTGCTTTCATACTGAGGTCACTCTTTTTTAGTCGGTAAAACAGCATCGATTATTCATTTGACAAAAGCTCATGGCTCATCAAGGATAAAGCATAATGTCCAATAATATTGATGAGTATAATAATGAGCCATTCACATATTCAGTATCAACCTGACATTTTGGGCGCAGGTTATGAACAAGCCACGCTGACCTTCCCTGATGATTATGAAGGCCCAGTGGTTGCCACACTGGTTCGCAAAAAAGCAGCGGCTCCTACCTCCAAAGCGGTGCTCTATATCCATGGCTTTATCGATTATTTTTTCCAAACTGAAATGGCCGAACGCTTTAATCAGCACGGTTTCGACTTTTATGCCTTAGATTTAAGAAAATATGGTCGCTCAATCCGCCCGCATCAAAAATACTATAATGTGCATGCACTGTCTGAATACGATGCCGAAATAGATCAAGCTCTAGCGATCATTGCAGATGAAGGTCATGATGCCTTACTGCTTTGTGGTCATTCAACCGGTGGCTTAACCACCACTTTGTATGCGGCACATCATCAAAATCATCCTTTAATTCAAGCCCTTTGGGTTAACAGCCCATTTTATGATTTCAACATGAATCCAGTGAAACGCGCACTAGGTATTCCACAGCTGAGTAAATTGGCAAAAACCTTTCCCAATTTAAAATTTCCGAGTGAACTGAATAAATGGTATACCGCCAGTTTACACCGCGAACTCAAGGGTGAATGGGACTTCAATTTAGACTGGAAAAAGACCCGCTATCCAATGGTGTATTTAAGTTTCGTGCGGACAATTTATGAGGCTCAAAAAGAGATTCATCGAGGTGTCAGCCTAGATGTACCGGTCTTGGTCATGCACTCGCATCAAACTAAAAATCCCAAAAAATGGGGTAAAGCAGCGCAGACCAGTGATGTGATTTTAGGTGTAAAAGACATCCAAAAATATGCCAAGAAAATTCAGGGCGATGTCACCATTCAAAGCATACACAATGGCTTGCATGATTTAGTGCTTTCGGAAAAAACCGCGCGTGAACAAGTCTATACCCAGCTCTTTGAATGGCTGGCCAATAAAGGTTTTTAACAGCCCGAATGACATTGCAACTTACTGTTTTAATTTCAACAAGGTCTGATGTACGGGATGCGATCTCGGCATCAGCTCAATCAGGCGTTCAACCGCATCGATAGCTTCAGGGAAACGCGCGACATGTTTGAGTAGAACATCCGTTTCCTTGGCATTAAAAATCGCTTGGCTTAATCGTGACTCAAGACAATCGCGCCATGCCCCTAAAAAAGGACTTTCGGTTTTGGCCAAGAAAACCCCTGAACATAGTTTCAACGCCGAATCGAGATAACCAGCATCTAAGGCTTGCTCGGCTTGCAAAAAATCGGCTTCGACTTGTGCCAATAGACGGTAAGGACGTGAGCCTAACATGCCGCCCAAAATATCGCGTAGCTGAGACATTTCTGCTTTTAAAGTCCCGACGCTCACCTTACGTTCACCATATAAGGCTTGATGCAAAGTATCTAAGGTCATGCCTTGCGGACATAGCGCCAAGATGGTCAAAATTTCAATTTGCCGTGGGGTCAGCACCATCACTTTGCCATTAAATAACACTTGCGGCACAGCAAAGGCCCGAATGTACAAATGCTGTTTTTGAAAATCAAGTAAAGCCGATTGAATAATCGAAGCGCAGCGTTCAGCCGCAAGTAGCCCTAAACTATTGTGGTTTTTCCACACGGTGGATAAATCAACCACACCTAAAATTTGCTGTGTGTGTGGATCGATAATCGGTGCTGCATAGCAGACCCATTCATGTACAGACGGCATATAATGTTCATTTGAAAACACACAACTCGACTGTTGGGTTTTTAGAGACAACGCTAAAGCATTGGTGCCGACCAATTCTTCGCGCCATTGCCCACCTGCAATAAAATGCACACTTTCCGCAGCACTTTGCATTTGCCGACTCGACGCACTCCAAATAATCGTGCTACCTACATCGCCCACGGCAAGTACCATCGACGACTGTTCGGCAATGTGTTTTAAATCTTCGGCACAATGTTGCAAGGCATGATGCAATGCCGACTGTTGTTGACTTTGAGGGCTTAAATTTACCAAAGGCGCAGCACTCCGATTTTCCGGAATTTCTGCCTGCGCCGATCGCTGCCAAGAACTCGCAATGCTCTCATTCAATTGCGAGGTTTGCTGCTTTGACAGACTCATGCCCTGTCTTAACCGTTCGACATTCTGTCGTTTTTCAGATAAATCCTTCTGTATCATCATTCATTATTCTCACAACAATTCATGACTAAAAATCCGTTTCCCGGCTTTTGTTTTTAAGACTGAAAAAAAATATTGTAAACCTTCTTGTCTCCAACCTTTTTCCAACCTTATACAGGCTATGCTAATCAAATAATGTACAAAAGTACCTTATACCAAAGCTGTAGATTGCCACAGATGGGCAGCCCAACAAGATCATAATAAACAAGCAAAGGAAAATTCATATGCGTTATGTCGATCCTAATCAACCCGGTTCAAAAGTTCAGTTTAAAGCTCAGTATGAAAACCTGATTGGTGGCCAATGGGTCGCGCCAGTGAAAGGTGAATACTTTGAAAATATCTCCCCTGTAGACGGTAAAGTTTTTACCAAAGTGCCACGTTCTTCTGCTGAAGATATTGAATTGGCTTTGGATGCAGCGCATAAAGCCAAAGCCCAATGGAACGCCTCTTCCCCAACCACACGCTCAAATATTTTATTAAAAATTGCCGATCGACTTGAAGAAAACCTAGAGCTCCTTGCGGTCGCAGAAACCTGGGACAACGGTAAACCGATTCGTGAAACCTTAGCCGCTGATATTCCACTTTGTATCGATCACTTCCGTTATTTTGCCGGCTGTATCCGTGCCCAAGAAGGCGGCATTTCTGAAATTGATGAAAATACCATTGCTTACCATTTCCATGAACCACTTGGTGTGGTCGGTCAAATTATTCCGTGGAATTTCCCAATCTTGATGGCGGCTTGGAAACTTGCTCCAGCATTGGCTGCGGGAAACTGCATCGTGTTGAAACCTGCGGAGCAAACGCCTGTCAGCATCTTGGTCTTGGCTGAACTCATTCAAGACCTACTCCCACCGGGCGTGCTGAATATTGTGAATGGTTATGGTGTTGAAGTCGGTCGTCCATTGGCGACCAATCCACGCATCTCAAAAATCGCCTTCACAGGTTCAACCGCTGTCGGTCAAATGATCATGCAATATGCGACTGAAAATATCATTCCTGTGACTTTAGAACTTGGTGGAAAATCACCAAATATCTTCTTTGAAGACATCATGGACAAAGACGATGAGTTCTTAGATAAAACACTCGAAGGTTTTGCCATGTTTGCGCTCAACCAAGGTGAAATTTGTACATGTCCTTCACGTGCATTGGTACAAGAAAGCATTGCAGATCGATTCTTGGAAATGGCTGTCGAACGTGTCAAACGTATTAAGACGGGTCATCCACTCGATACCGATACCATGATTGGTGCACAGGCATCGCAAGAGCAGCAAGACAAAATTTTAGGCTGTATCGCGACAGGTAAAAATGAAGGTGCACAGCTGATTACTGGTGGTGACCCACGAAATGAAGTCGGTACAGGTTTCTATATTGAGCCAACGATTTTTAAAGGCACCAATGACATGAAGATTTTCCAAGAAGAAATCTTCGGCCCTGTGCTTTCAGTAGCAACCTTTAAAGACTTTGATGATGCCATTAAAATTGCCAATGACACGATTTATGGTCTAGGTGCAGGGGTTTGGTCGCGTTCAGCGCATACTTCATATCGTGCGGGTCGTGCTATTCAGGCGGGCCGTGTATGGACCAACTGTTATCATATCTACCCTGCACACGCAGCATTCGGTGGCTACAAAAAATCAGGGATCGGCCGGGAAAACCACAAAATGATGCTTGATCATTATCAACAAACCAAAAACTTGTTGGTGAGCTATGACACCAAACCAATGGGCTTCTTCTAAGCAGCGTTGAACAATACATGAGATAAAAAGCGAACTTCGGTTCGCTTTTTTGTTAGAAGCCTCTTCAATGAATTCATTAAAATTTCTTTTAAAAAGCTGCAAATTTTCTTATGCTTGCTAAACAAATAACTTTATTAATTAAAAATATTTAAATAGCTATGAAATATTGTGTCTCCTGTGGAGAAAAAGCATTAGTACAACATCACTTTTGTAGTGCCTGTGGTCATTCATTTGGTGATCAAGTGTCAGACAAACCTAAGCAAGCACGTTATCCCGCATTTGTGCCCAACCAAGATGATATTTCGACCTATGAACATCATCTCAAATACTTAAACAAATTAAGCTCTTTCCAAAGCAAAGTATTCTATCTTTTCTTCTTTGGTGCTTTCGCGGTCATGTTTTTTACTTTCACAAGTGTATTTTCAGGTTGGGCGTCTGTTTCCAAAGCATTTGAATCTATATGGCTATTTCCTTTTTGTATCATCAGTTGTATTGCCATAAAATTTACAAGTTTGGACTATTGGCTTGCTAAACAAATTTATGGTCGAAATTATCGTTATAAAGACAATGGATTAAGACTCGTTTACCAAGAGCTACCAAGCGCTAAAAATCATAAAGATGAATTTATCTGTATTTTTTGCGGCAATAAACGATTCTTTCGTAAAGGTATTTATGCAAGCGATTCATGCACCGTAAATTGCACCAAATGTCAGCATTATTTATATACGGAATAAAGCTTAAGTTTTTTAAGTTAGTACCCCCAAAAATAAGACTCAATACAAATGAAAGCTGAGTAAAAGTAGATGTAAGTAAGACAATCAGCCATGATCCATTCTATAATTTTACTTACATCTACAATAACTTCTGCATTCCCGTCCTAAAACTGGTGCTCATATTCAGTAGCATTCACTCAAGTATTCGTCCAATTAGGCTGATCGTGATGAAGCCTGTAAAGCCGCCTCAACAAAATGTAAATGATCAACACCCCAATATAACTCATCATCGACAAACCAACTTGGCGCCCCAAACACACCTCGTGCAATGGCTTCTTCGGTAATAACTTTAAGCTCAGACTTTACTTTTTCATCTTCAAGCCATGATTTAACTTGCTCTACATCCAATCCAAGCTCTTGCATCAATTGAATTAATTTATTGAGATCATTTAAATTGCGTGGCTGACCAAACATCGCGTTAAAAATACCCGTCAGTACATTGAGAAATACTTCAGGCTGAAATAATTGGACTGCGGTAATCAAACGCATCAACTGCAAAGTATTGATTGGAAAATACGGATTCATTTGCACGGGAATCTGCCATAGATCTGACCAGCGCTTAAGATCCCGCATGGAATAGCGTGCCTTGGCAGGCACAGCCATCGGACTACTGTTGCCAGTAGCTTTAAACACTCCACCAAGAAGCATCGGCTTCCAGATCAGCTCGGCTTGATACTGCTGTGCAATCTGTTGAATGCGATGAAAACCGATATAACTATATGGGCTGCCGACATCAAAATAAAATTCAATGACTTTCATGTTTTTCGTCCTTTTTTTGCTTATTTTCCTAACTGATGTTACGCACGTAAAAGTAACATCGTATTTTTTAAATGATTTTTAAGCCGATTTGACGGAGTCTTACATCCAGGGTTTAAATAAAGGGATTAGCCTTCGGCTGGAGGTACTTTTGTTTCGGCAAAAGTACCCAAAACCATTGTCATCCGCAAAACTCGTTCACTAGCGTCTAATTATTCAAAGTATCGCAAAAACATTTTTGAATAGATGTAGTCCTGTCTCAAACACTTGCGGATGACCTTACCGCGTATCGTTCTTTCATTTGAATCAAATTACGCTTACCAGCGTTCCATCCACGGTCGCAGATCTAATTCATGCGTCCATGCATCTCGTGGTTGCTGTGAGAGATGCCAATAATTTTCTGCAATATGTACGGGATTTAAAATACCATCTTGCGCTTTTTTTGCGTACAAATCGGGAAAAGTCTCTTTAATAAAGTCGGTATCAATCGCCCCATCAACCACCACATGCGCCACATGAATATTTCTAGGCCCAAGTTCACGCGCCATGCTTTGTGCCAAGGCACGAAGCGCATGTTTTGCGCCAGCAAAAGCGGCAAAGCCTGCGGCACCACGAACCCCAGCCGTCGCACCCGTAAAAATAATTGTGCCAGATTCACGGCTCACCATGCGTTTTGCCACTTCCCGACCCGTTAAAAATGCCGAGAAACATGCCATTTCCCAAATCTTGAAATATTTACGTGCGGTTTCTTCCAAAATACTACATGGCACATTGGCACCAATATTAAAGACCATGACCTCAATCGGGCCAATGTTTGATTCAATGTGCTCGATGAGTTCAATCACTTGCTCTTCTTTTCGAGCATCCGAACCAAAGCCAAAAGCAGTCCCTCCCTGCGCTTGAATTTCAACAATTAAGGGCTGTAATTTGTCGACATTACGCCGCGTCATACACGCAGTATAGCCACCACGAGCAAAGCGTTTGGCAATTTCACCGCCGGTGGCATCTCCTGCACCAATGATCAATGCCACACCTTTGACAGGCTTAGATATATGATTATTTTCCATGACGATCTCCTCGTGCTGGATAGTTTTTATATTCCATGTGCGATCAATTTTATTGAATAACGATCGTTACTATAACGAATACTATGTTATGGTTAATTTATCGTCAATATTATTTTCAAGGGGGTTGCAGATGCGTTACAAACCCGAATACAAACAACAAAAACGACAAGAACTACTCAACATTACGGGACAAATTGCGAAAAAAAATGGCTTTGCTGCAACAGGTGTTGACGGCTTAATGAAAGCTGCAGGTGTAACTAGTGGCGCATTCTATTCACATTTTTCGTCAAAACAGGATTTACTCAAAGCATTGGTTGAATATGAATTGCAGCAAAGCTTTAACATGTGGCAAAGCAACCCGCATCACAATGCAGCCGACTGGATTAATTTTGAGTTAGACCGTTACTTAACCCCTTCCCACCTTGAACATCCTGAACAAGGCTGTGTTTTGCCGACACTTGCGACCGAAGTAGCTCGTGCAGATGACACGATTAAACAGGCCTATGAAAAGGAATTACTGCGCGGTCATGCTTTATTTAGCGCACATTTGGCGAGTGAAGAAAAAGCTTGGGCCATGATGTCCCAATTGGTCGGTGCGGTTTTAATTGCACGGGCAATGCATGATCCCGAATTACAAAAAAGCATTTTGCAGGCCAATAAAATGATCATTCAAGATTATTTAGCTGCTCACTCAGCTGCATAAGTGACAATTATTTTATGTGATCCTTCATGTAGTTATGCGATTAAACGCTTCCGACAAACTGTCAGCTTCCTTTGGCTTAATTATTCAATATCCGTATAAGGTTGCCAATTTTTATGCTTTTCAATCGCTTAAAGATTGGGCATAAATGGCACAATTCAAATAAAGTCCTCTTTTCAAGGTTCTGACGACTGTGTATAACAATGAGCCATTAAAGGAAAATGATAAGCATAGGCAAAGAACGCAAAAAAACGTTAGACTATGCAACAATCAATGCAAGTAAATGTCATTCGAGACAAACAAAAAGGTGAAGATTGATGCCGCTTAATACTGTTGAAGAGCTCGTAGCTGATATTCGTGCAGGAAAAATGGTCATCCTGATGGATGATGAAGATCGTGAAAATGAAGGCGACCTTGTTATCGCTGCGACCCACGTACGCCCTGAAGATATCAACTTCATGATTACGCATGCGCGTGGTCTTGTGTGCTTAACGCTCAGCAAAGAGCGTTGCCAACAGTTAAATCTACCACTCATGGTAGATGCCAATGGTGCGCAGCACGGTACCAACTTTACCTTGTCTATTGAAGCAGCAAATGGCATTTCAACAGGCATCTCTCCTGCAGAACGTGCGCACACCATTCAAACAGCGGTAGCTGCACATGCTAAACCAGCTGACATCGTACAGCCAGGCCATATTTTCCCGCTGATGGCGCAGCCTGGTGGCGTCCTTCACCGTGCAGGCCACACTGAAGCCGGTTGTGATTTATCGCGTTTAGCAGGTCTTGAACCCGCATCTGTGATTTGTGAAATCATCAATGAAGATGGCACTATGGCACGTCGCCCTGATCTTGAAGTATTTGCTGAAAAGCATGGCTTAAAAATGGGCACGATTGCGGACTTAATTCACTACCGCATGACCAATGAGCAAACCGTTGAGCGCATTGATCAACAAACTTTAGATACTGAATACGGTACTTTTGAATTGTTCCGTTACCGTGAAATTGGTAACCCAGACATTCATTTGGCACTGGTTAAAGGCGAACCAAAACAAGGCATAACCACAGTCCGTGTACATGGTTTCAGCCCGGTTCGTGACTTATTAAAACTCAATAAACAAGATGGTGCTCCGGCGTGGAATCTCGATAAAGCACTGAAAGAAATCGCATCCAGCGATCGTGGTGTTTTAGTATGGATTGGTCAGCGTCATTTACAGGACTTAGGCCCTGCTTTAGAAAATTTAACTGCACCGAAAAATGTTAAATCCAATGCGGCACTGTCTCAGCAGTATCAAACCATTGGTGTGGGTGCACAAATTTTACGTGATTTAGGCGTGGAAAAAATGAAGCTACTCAGCTCTCCACTACGCTTTAATGCACTATCAGGTTTTAACTTAGAAGTGGTGGAATACATCACCGCAAATCAAACATCAGAGAAATAATCGAGGTTGCTATGGCAGTTCGCCGTATTGAAGGTATGTTACATCTCGCGAACGAAGACCGTTATGCGATTTTAGTTGGTCGTTTTAATAGCTTTGTTGTTGAACATTTGCTAGAAGGTGCCGTTGATACATTGAAACGTCATGGCGTATCAGAGGATAATATCACTGTTGTTCATGCACCGGGTGCTTGGGAACTTCCTGTGGTTGCAAAAAAACTTGCAGCTTCAGATCGTTTCGATGCCATCATCGCGCTTGGCGCAGTGATTCGTGGTAGCACGCCTCACTTCGATTTTGTTGCTGGCGAATGTGCCAAAGGTTTAGGCGTTGTTGGTCTAGACACTGGCTTACCAGTAATTAATGGTGTATTGACTACGGATAGTATTGAACAAGCGATTGAACGCTCAGGTACAAAAGCAGGCAATAAAGGTAGTGAAGCTGCCTTGACTGCTATTGAAATGGTTAACTTGTTAAAGGCTATTTAACGCTATGTCGCAAACACTTCAAGCAACTTATGCAGCAAAACGTAAAGCACGTCGCTTTGCTGTACAAGGAATTTATGAATGGCAAATGAGCCGCAATCCTGTCCATGAGATTGAAGCACGTACACGTGTGGATAATGCCATGCACAAGGTCGACCTCGGCTATTACCACGAGTTATTGACCGAGGTTGTTGCCAATCATGAAGCATTGGATGCGCTTTTAATCCCTGTGCTCGATCGTGAAGTGGACGCTTTAGATGGTGTTGAACTTGCAACACTTCGTCTTGGTGCATATGAACTCAAAGAACATCTTGAGATTCCATATCGCGTCGTGTTAGATGAAGCGATCGAGTTAGCTAAACATTTTGGCGGTGCAGACAGCCACAAATACATCAATGGTGTATTGGATCGTTTAGCGACTACATTGCGTGCAGCAGAAAAACAACAAGCTAATTAATTTTTTAAGTAGTACGTTGTATGGCTGAGTTCTCGATCATTGATACCTATTTTAATCGACAGAATATCAATTCTGTCGATTTAGGGGTCGGTGATGACTCAGCCTTGCTCACCCCTCCTCCACAGCAACAATTGGTCATCTGTGCCGATACACTGGTTGCTGGGCGTCACTTCCCTCTCGACACAAAACCACATGCCATCGGCTGGAAATCTGTTGCTGTCAACCTCTCTGACATTGCTGCAATGGGTGCCAAACCACACAGTATTTTATTGGCATTGAGCCTACCCCAAATTGATCATGATTGGCTCAAAGGCTTTAGTCAGGGTTTATATAATTGTTGCGATCAATTTGGTGTGAGTTTAATTGGTGGTGATACCACACAAAGTCCTCATCTGACGATTTCAGTCACAGCCCTCGGCTGGGTTGAATCGGGACAAGCCGTCCCGCGTTCAGGTGCCCAAATCGGTGATTATATCTGCGTCAGCGGACAAGTCGGTGATGCTGCATTTGGCTTAAACCATTTAGGTCATCGCTTACAGCACCGTTTAGATTATCCCACACCCCGTTGCTTATTAGGCCAACAGCTCAAAGGCTTAGCCAACAGTATGATTGATGTCTCTGATGGGCTCGCACAAGATTTAGGACATATCCTCGCTGCTTCACACGTCGGTGCAGAAATTGAATTAGATCAACTTCCTATCGATCACGATGTAAAACAATTACAACAAGAAAAGCAGTGGCAATACGCCCTCGCGGGTGGAGATGACTACGAGTTATGCTTTACAATAAGTCCGCAGAATTATAAAAAACTTCTGCAACTAGAATTAGATGTAAACATTAGTAAAATCGGTCAAATCACGCCTAATTTGGGAATCCGTTATAACAACCACGGTGTTGACCAAGTCATAAAATTTAAGGGATACCAGCATTTTGCATAAGCCAGCCATTAACTTTAAATCCATGTCTTGGTTTAACCGAGTCATCGCCTTTTGTGGCGTGGGATTTGGCTCGGGTCTTGCACCCAAAGCACCGGGCACCTTTGGCTCTGCTTTTGCTTTGTTGTTTATTCCAGGTTGGCTTGCAATCGGCTTTTTCAACTCCATTATAGTCATGATCATCATGTCGATTATTGGGATCTATATTTGCGGTCAAACCGCCAAAGTCATGGGTGTTCATGATGATGGCCGCATCGTATGGGATGAATTTGCCGGTCAGTCCATTACCTTCCTCCCAATTTTATATCTTGGGCAAATGAGCTGGACTTGGGCATTGATTGGTTTTGCGTTATTCCGTTTATTTGATGTCTGGAAACCGTGGCCTATTCGTGTCATTGACCGTCAAGTCGGTGGTGGCTTTGGCATCATGTTTGACGACATCATTGCGGGTCTTTGGGCCGCACTTTGCATCTGTATTTATTTTTATATTGTGTCTATGTAATAGAAACACCTAGGATTAAACATGTCTACTAGCGTTATTATTCTTGCTGCAGGTAAAGGAACACGTATGCGTTCACGTTTACCCAAAGTTTTACAACCCCTCGCAGGACAACCGCTGCTCGGTCATGTCATCAACACGGCGAAAAAACTAAATGCAGAAGAAATAATTACCATCTATGGGCATGGCGGTGAATTGGTACAAAACGCGTTTGCACATGAAAATGTCAAATGGGTTGAACAAGCAGAACAATTGGGTACAGGCCATGCAGTCAAAGTGACTCTGCCTGTCCTAGCAAAAACCGGGATTTCTTTGATTCTCTCAGGTGATGTGCCTTGCATCACTGAAGCAACATTACAAAAACTTTTAGATGCATCTGCTCAAACAGGCATTGGTTTAGTAACCTTAACGGTTAATGATGCGACAGGTTACGGGCGTATTGTTCGTGAAAATGGCAAGATTCAAGCCATTGTTGAACATAAAGATGCTTCTGAAGAACAACGTAAGATCAAAGAATTTAATACCGGTATTTATGCCGTGAGTAATGCCAAATTGCACGAATGGCTGCCAAAATTAAGCAATAACAATGCGCAAGGTGAATATTACCTGACCGATATCGTTGCCATGGCGATTGCTGACGGTCTCGAAGTGGCATCTGTTGAACCAGAACGCGCTTTCGAAGTGGAAGGTGTCAATGACCGCGTACAATTGGCTGCACTTGAACGTGAATTTCAAGCATTCCAAGCTAAACAACTGATGCAACAAGGCGTTCACCTGATTGATCCTGCACGTTTCGACTTACGTGGTACATTGACTGTTGGTCAAGATGTCCGTATCGATATCAACGTGATTATTGAAGGTGATGTTGAACTCGGTGATAACGTTGAAATTGGCGCAGGCTGCATCATTAAAAATACAAAAATTGCGTCAGGCACCAAAGTGCAGCCGTACAGCGTCTTTGACAGCGCCATTGTCGGCGAAGATGTGCAAATCGGCCCGTTTGCGCGCTTGCGTCCAGGTGCAAAACTTGCGAATGAAGTGCACATCGGCAACTTTGTTGAAGTCAAAAACTCAAGCATTGGCATAGGTTCAAAAGCCAACCACTTTACCTATTTAGGCGATGCAGAAGTAGGCGCAGGCTCAAATATTGGCGCAGGCACCATTACATGCAATTATGACGGCGCCAACAAATTTAAAACCATCATTGGTGATCGCGCCTTTATCGGCTCAAACAGCTCTTTGGTTGCTCCAGTACACATTGGGAATGGCGCAACTGTCGGTGCCGGTTCAACGATTACACGCGATGTAGCAGACAACAGTTTAGCGGTGGAGCGTTCAAAGCAATTTGCCAAAGAAAACTATCCGCGTCCGCAAAAGATTAAGAAATAAGAGGAATTCATTATGTGTGGTATCGTCGGCGGCGTTGCAGAACGTAATATCAGCAATATCCTCATCGAAGGTTTAAAGCGCTTAGAATATCGGGGCTACGATTCAGCAGGCTTGGCGTTGATCAATCAAAATCAAGTGCTGCGTGAACGCCGTGTAGGCAAAGTGGCAAATCTTGAACAAGCAGTGAATGAATCTAAAGTAACTGGCTCTCTTGGCATTGCGCATACGCGCTGGGCCACTCACGGCAAACCGACTGAAGAAAATGCGCATCCGCATCTTTCAGGCAATGCCGCTGTTGTTCATAACGGCATTATTGAAAATTACCAAGAACTAAAAGATGATTTGATTGCTCGCGGCTACGTCTTCACATCACAAACGGATACTGAAGTTGTTGCTCACTTGGTGAATGATGCACTCAAAACATCAAAAGACTTATTAGAAGCTGTAAATAAAGTTGTACCTCAGCTGAAAGGCGCTTATGCGCTTGGTATTGTTCATACAGATTATCCTGATGAGTTGATTACCGTCCGTGAAGGTTCACCGCTTGTAATTGGTGTAGGTATTGGCGAGAACTTCATTAGCTCTGACCAGCTTGCACTTCTTCCAATTACCAACCGCTTTATTTACCTTGAAGAAGGTGATATTGCGCGTTTAACACGTAATTCTATTGAAGTGTTTGTTAATGGTGTCATTGCAGAGCGCCCTGTTAAAGAGCTTGATGCAACGGTAAGCAATGCATCAAAAGGCGAATATAAGCACTACATGCTCAAAGAAATTTATGAGCAGCCTGAAGCAATCAAACAAACGATTTCACAGGCTTTAAATGGCAATGCGCTGCGTGAAGATTTCCTAGCGTCTGCAATTGAAGATTTTTCTAAAATTCAGCAAGTGCAAATTATTGCCTGCGGCACAAGCTACCATGCCGGCATGATTGCCAAATACTGGTTTGAACAGCTGATTGATTTACCATGCCAAGTTGAAATTGCCAGTGAATTCCGTTACCGCTCACCAGTGATTGTGAACAACACACTTTATGTATGTATTTCTCAATCTGGTGAAACTGCGGATACGCTGGCTGCGCTGCGCGATACCCAAAAACGCGCTGCTGCCAAAAACTTAAACATCACCACGATGACGATCTGCAACGTTGCAACATCTTCAATGGTGCGTGAAACCAGCCATAGCCTGCTGACGCTTGCCGGCCCTGAAATTGGTGTGGCTTCAACCAAAGCATTTACCACTCAGCTTGCAGCGTTAATGCTTCTTGTATTGAAAATTGGTCAAATCAAGAAAACCATTTCAGAAGAGCAAATTGCTAAAATTGTCGCTGAACTATGGCATACACCTAAAGTGATTTTAGATACCCTGCAAAACAATGCCGAAATCCTGCGTTTATCTGAGCTATTTGTAGAGAAGCAGCACTGCCTGTTCTTAGGACGCGGGACGCACTTCCCGATTGCGCTCGAAGGCGCATTAAAGCTGAAGGAAATTTCATATATTCATGCTGAAGGCTATGCTGCCGGCGAACTGAAACACGGTCCGCTTGCGCTTGTCGACAATGATATGCCCGTTGTTATTCTTGCACCGCAAGATGACATGCTCGATAAACTCAAATCAAACATGGAAGAAGTTCAGGCGCGCGGCGGCGAGCTGTTTGTATTTGCCGACGAGAACAGCGGAATTCAAGGCAAAGACCGCCAGCATGTCGTAAGCGTGCCAGCAGTTGATGCGGTTCTCGCACCGATTGTGTACAGCATTCCTGTGCAGCTGCTGTCATACCATGTAGCGGTGCTCCGCGGCACTGATGTTGATCAGCCGCGAAACCTGGCAAAATCTGTCACTGTTGAATAACTGAAAAGGCTGACTCTGTTCAGCTGTAATAGAGTAAAAATGTTTAATACTATGTAATAAATTTCTTTACTCTAAAATAAAGTTCCATACTTTTTCTATAATTAAAATATATTTAAATATTTTTCAATATATTAAGAAATAAGTATGGAACTTTTTTTATTTTTAAATGAATCAAAAATTATTTTGTTATTAGTAGTATGAAACTTTCTTTAATTAATACTAAAAATTTATTAATTAAAATCAGTTATTTATAAATCGTATAGTATGAAACTATATTACCTTACAATATAAAACACTCAACTCTGTCAATTCTTATCAAAATTCCCTCAAAACTTTATCCGAAGAGATAACTTTTTATACGGACTAGCTTTGTTATCCAAAGATTCATAGGGCAGAGCTACCCTTAATTATTCAACTTTAAGATGCAGCTTAGGTATGAGGACAGATTAATACTATAAATCTATTGAGTACTACTACATGTGCATACATCTCACTACTCTCACTAGAGAAGCTCCTTACTGGCAATTTATCGTCTAATAATTTGATGCGATGTATGGTGGCTTCCACCAAACCTTCGAAGACGGCACTCAGACCAGAGACCCTCCTAGATGTCTGACTGTTTTTCTTTAATGCCTTACCATATCCAAATAAATGCAGCTGGATAAATTTAAGCTTAAATCCCGAAGAATATTTTTCATAGAAGTAATATTTTAAATTTAAACTGAGCTAAAGAAAGTTCAACTTTTAAGGTGAGATTATCATGATTTTTTTTGATCGCTCATCGCAATATGCTTTTTTCTTCTACACAGCATTGTGTACTCTAGGGATGTCGCATCTCATCCGCAAAGTTTAATCAGACTTTGAACCAAACCTCCCCCGCTACTTAAAGAGACTTAAAATAGAGCTTTGATCATTGAATAATTGTATCAGAGTAGATTTGATTCTTACTTTATTTTCCTTTTGGCTGATCATACCACCGATTCTAAGTATGAAACCGAATGGAAAGATTGTCTGGGCTAACCAAGGATCCATGATAGGAAGACTAATTGGTTGTGCGAAAAATTTTAGGAATAGGCTTATTCATTTTGAGATTATATTACTCAATAAGCCTCCTATATGAGCTTTGTGTAACAAAGCCATACACAACTAACTTCTATGTTAAAAATATGAATAGACTAGACCTCTTGCGAAAGTAAAAATCACTTCCATATAAATTTCATGAGATATCAGAAATTAAACCGTTTTTCAGATTCTGAATTCAAACGCTTGGTTGGCGTACCTCGACAAGTTTTTACTGAGGTGGTAGAGGTTTTAGAAAAAGCAGAATCACTCAAAAAGAAATCAGGTCGACCTCATACTTTAGATATAGAGGACCAGTTGTTATTAACTCACCAATTACTTACGTAACTATAGCACTCAACTGGAATTAGCGGCAAATTACCATATTGCTGAAAGTAATGTGAATCGGACGATTAAAAAAGTTGAAAATGCATTGATGAAATCAAGACGTTTTACCCTGCCAAAACGAAGCATAACCACAGCAGAAGAACACTTTAACTGGGTCATTATTGATGCGACAGAATGTTCAATCGAACGCCTGAAAAAAAAATCAGAGTAAGTTCTATAGTGGTAAAAAGAAGAAACATACGCTAAAAGCTCAAGTGATCTATCATCCGAAGAGTAAACAAATCATAGGGCTAGATATATCGAATGGCTGTCAGCCTGACATTACACTGGCAAGAAAAACGGTTAAGAAATTTAAACATTGTGAATATGTTATGACCGATTTAGGGCACTACGGATTAGAGCAACATGGCTTTAAATTATTGATTCCCATGAAGAAAAAGAAGGATTTCCCCTTATTTAGTGTTGAGAAAAAGTACAATAAACTGATTGGAAAAATACGAGTTGTGATCGAACACATCAATAGTCAATTGAAAACATTTAGAATATTAAGTGAACGCTATCGAAATAGACGGAAAAGATTCGGTTTACGCATTAACTTAATTACTCCACTGGTAAACCGAATAAACTTGCAATAACAACTTTCGCAAGAGGTCTATTATTTGTAAGTAAATATCTATCTAAAAAATTATATATATTATTGATTTTAAAAAATTAAATAAATTTTAGATCAATAACACTCAATACATAAGAAGAAATAATCATTCATACAGAGTAAAAAAAATTAATATTTTAGAAATAAAGTAGGAAACCATATTGATTAAAATTAAATCAAATGATAGTTTCTAAAAAAAAAGAGATGAGTTCTAGGATGGTTTCAAGACAACAACAATTACGTTGGCTGCAAGAAGGACGTGGTCAAGGGCAATTAGATACATACAAGCCTTTTTTGAATGTCAGAGATAATAAGTCGCTGACTGAAAGATCGAGTCGTGTATATGGTTATAAGACCCAAAGGACTCACCATTTATTTTCTGACTTAGAATTAGCACTATTTTTAGCACTAGATAGAATTCAGGATATTGAAGATATACGGGAGCAAATCCCACTCGATCTTGAAACTACTGTTCAAATTGCTGAAGATCTAAAAATTCCACACCCTATTGAAAAAAATGTCCATCAAATCCTTACCTCAACATTTTTTATCGTCAATCACTCTCCTCTAAAGCCCCCTTGCTTTGTTGTAAAAGCGCTTAAGTCGATACACCTAGATCAAAAAAGGACCATTGCTCAATTAGAACTCGAGAGACGTTATTGGGAGCAAAAAAACATACCTTGGTTTCTCTTTACAGAAAAAGATATTTCATCTACAGCTATAGATAATATTAAATGGCTATATCCCTTGAATAAAGTAAATAATGATATCTACACCTTCTCAAAAATGGATTTTTACCAAAATTATTTTCTTCAAAAACCTGAACTTACACTGATAGAGCTATCAAAATATCTTGATACTCACTACTCAATGGAAGCAGGTGCCTCTCTTCTAGAAATTAGGGAATTGCTTGCTCAGCGCTATTTTCTTTTCGATATCACTAAAGGCTATAGAAAGATTTGTGGTCGTGACATTGAGATCGGAAACATTCAACATTTGGAGAAACTTCGCAATGTTTCAGGTGAATAATGTTTATCAATTAGATCATGTTTTATTTCGGATTCTAAAAATATACCCTCAGTATTTAGTGTGGATGGATATACAGTCTAATAAAGCCTTGCCTGAACTTATCCCAATTTCTGAACTTGAACAATTCGTTATCTCTGGTCAAGCCCAACTAGCACATGACCCATTTTCAGATCTCTGTTTACTCTCTGTAGATACAGGATCTATTTACCAGATAAAACGTGATCATAACTTTGCCATAATTAAAAGAATTATTGAGCATGAACGCTTTTATGATCCTAAAGAACGTGCTTATCTAATTGAACAAGTTGTACAACAAAAAATCGCGACTAAACAAACGATTTATCGTCTATTACGATGCTATTGGCAACGTGGTATGACACCTAATGCGCTTATTCCTCAATATTATAATTCTGGTGGAAAAGGGATAAAAAAAACCGTCACTGAAAAAAAATTAGGTCGACCACGTGTTATTTCTGTTGGTACAGGTGCATTAATTGATAAAAGCGTGGAAAAATTATTTAAGAAAGTTATCAATCAATACTTACTCAATGACAAAAAAATTTCCATTAAATACGCTTACCGTAAATTTCTGATACTGTATCAGGAGGAATACCCTGATATACCAAAGACTGAGTATCCTTCTTTTTGGCAATTTAAATATTTTTATGAAAGAGATTTTAGCCGCACTTTTAGGCTTAAAAAGCGTTCTCCTCAAATTCAATATTTGAAAGATAACAGACCTTTATTGTCTACAACAAATTCACAAGTTTCAGGGCCAGGTTCTCGATATCAAATTGACGCAACAATTGCAGATATATATCTCATTTCTGACTCTGATCGCTCATGCATTATTGGTCGGCCAACTGTCTATTTTATGATAGATGAATTTAGTCGTATGGTGACCGGTATATATGTTGGTCTCGAAAATCCATCATATGTTACGAGCATGCAAGTTCTACGTGTTGCCATGTGTGACAAAGTCAAATATTGTCAAAGTTTTGGCCGTGAAATACGTTCTGAGGATTGGCCTTGCATCGGTTTACCTGAAGCCATTTTAGCAGATCGTGGTGAACTACTCGGTCATCAAATTGAACACCTAGAAAAAAGTTTTGCTATCCGAATTGAAAATGCCCCTGCATATCGAGGTGATCTTAAAGGGATTATCGAGCGATATTTTCGTACCATACAGGCTGACTTTAAACCCTATGCACCAGGTGTTGTACAACCTATTAAAGAAAAGAAACGTGGAGGTAAAGATTATCGGCTAGATGCTACTCTGACCATACATGAGTTTACCAAGATTATACTTAATTCTGTGTTAATGCATAATCAGACACATGAAATCAGATCTTATGATCGTGATATCGATATGCCGACAGATCTTCCAAATATTCCATTACATCTGTGGAATTGGGGGATCCAAAATAGGACTGGTAAATTAAGAACAGCTTCTGAACGTTTGATCTACATTGCTCTCCTCCCCCGGACTGAAGCTACACTGTCGCATTTAGGCCTTAAAGTTTTTGGTGTTTACTATATTTGTAAAGAAATCTTAGAAAATGGTTGGATGCATCGCTCTACATCAATACAGCGCCCACAAAAATTAACCATAGCCTATGATCCGGCTAATGCTGAAAAAATATACGTGTTTTTTTCGCAGTCTAACTCTGAGTATTGGGAAGCACAACTAGCACAACGCTCAAGAGAATTTATAGGCTGTAGTTTTTGGGAAGTTTGGAAAGTTAAGAAGGAGCAAAAGTCTAGCCAGGCAAATTACCATACCTCATTACAAATTGCCCGTGCTGAATTAGAACGTTCAAATGAAGAAATCATTCAAAAAGCCCTTGAATCGACACGACAATCAACCCGAAGCAATGCTGATCGCCTTTCAACCATTAAAGAGAATCGTATAAAGGCACGCGACCAAGAAAGAGAAGTGCTCAAAGAATCAGTGCCTACCCGTAAATCAAATCAAGAACGACCAAGCAATATCGTTTCTTTTTCAAAAGGTAAAGCACACACAGATGACCAGGATCAATACGATCGACCTGCATTTTTTGATCAATTATTCGATGATGATTAAAGTGAGGAAAAAAAATGAAAGTCAACGCCATTTATCAACCGAGCTTTGGTCAATATAGAGGCAATCCACTTATAGAAGCATTGCCGCCAATACGTAATTTCAACGATATTAAAACAGCCTTGAAATGTACAGTAGATATTAGTCCGCTTGAGAAACATGAACCCGGAGTGGTTAGAAGTCATCTGATTTCTCAGCTCATGAATAGTTTTTTTCTGCCTATTTCAAGACACTATTCACTTGAGCAAAAGCTTGGCATTATGATTCGTGATGGATATGTCGCACGTAATCTTGAAAAAGGTGAATTAGCTACTCACCTGCAAAATGGTTACGAACGAATGATGACAGGGGATATCCATGCGTTTCGATTTAAAACAGCACAATCGACTGCCAAGAGTATGTCTTTTATTGGCTGTTCAGGGAGTGGAAAAACCACCACATTAAATCGAATTCTAGCAACATATCCTCAGGTCATTTTTCACGAAAAATATAACTTCACCCAAATTGTCTATCTTAAAATTGACTGTCCACACGATGGATCATTAAAAAGCTTATGCTTACATTTTTTCAGAGCTGTGGATTCTGCAATTGGCTCAGATTATGAAAGAAAATATGCTTTAAAAAGGCATGGTGTTGAAACGCTGATGCATCTAATGAGCCAAATTGCCAATCTTCACGCGATTGGCTTATTAATCATCGATGAAATTCAACATTTGAGCGTTAATAAATCTGGGGGAGAGAAAAAGATGCTTAATTTTTTCGTCACCCTCGTCAATATTATCAGCTTACCTGTTGTAATGGTCGGTACACCAAAAGCACGCCCTATATTTGATGCTGATTTCAGATCAGCTCGAAGAGCAATTGGATTTGGGGCAGTATTATGGGAGCCGATCAAAAATGAAAAAAATAGTGTTTCTCCTCACACTCAGCAAGTGATCAAGTCTGAATGGGTGGGGTTTACAGATACACTTTGGAAATATCAATGGCTGACTAAAGCAGATCTTTCTCTATCTGAAGATATACGGGAATGTTGGTATAAACTATCACAAGGTATACCAGATGTGGTGGTGAAACTGTTTGTATTGGCTCAGATCAGAGCGATCGAGACTGGGGTAGAACGTATTACGATCAGACTGCTAGAAACCACCTACATGCAGGATATGATCCCAATCCATGCCATGATTGAGGCATTACGCAGTGGGGATCCTCAAAGAATTGCACAGTACTCAGACTTAAGTATCCCCGAAGTCGACAAAAAATTACTGTACTTGCAGGAAAAGATTAGACAAGAACATGGCGAGAAAGATGATGTCGATATCTATGATGGAAACTCACAGGCGATTCGTCTGCATCGACTATTGGTTGAATTGGGGTATCAATCAGATCTACTCCCAAACATGATTAAAAGAGCATTTCAGTCTTATCCAAATACAGACATGCAAACTTTGTTGCCTGTGATTATGCAATGGCTCAAAGATGAAAATGACCTTGAAAAAGTCATGGAAAATGATCAGAAAAAAGCGTTCCAATCCCCTCGAAAACCTACCATCAAAGCTGCAGCATGGCATCAGTTAGATAATGCTGACTTACGTTTTCAATACAGTCAAAAAGACCCTCTTCTTTCATTTTATCAACACCTGAAAGATCACACAGGGTATGTAATTGATATTGAGCAATGGCTCAGGGAGAGTCATCAACATGTTTAATTTTCCCACGCCTTATCCTGATGAGTTGATCTACAGCACTGTAGCACGTGCTGGAGTACGTTTGGCCCTCACTAGCCCGAAACAACTCCTTGATGAAGTGTTTCAAAATCGTAAAGTTTCTGCAACGGTAGATCTGCCATGTCATCTTGAAAAAATTTTGCACTGGCTACCCCAAAGACTTTATGATTTAAATCATCTTATTGATAAACACACACTATTCCCAATATATGCTTGCTTTATTCCCGAAGAAAGACGCCAAAACTGCTTACATTTCATGCAAGGAGCATCGCATGGTGCTTTGCACTTAGCTGTAGGACTCAATGCATCAAAAGTTAATATTCCGGAATACTTACGCTACTGTCCTCGATGTTTCGAAGAACAATTACAAAGCTATGGCGAATGGTATTGGTCTAGACTGTGGCAAATTCCAGGTGTTAGTTGCTGTCCTCAACATGGGAAACTCCTCAATAGTAGCGTGCAATATAGACCCGTCCATAAGCATGAATTCAAAGCCGCTTGTTTAGAGAACTGTCCAACACATGCCCAAGAACCCGCCTCCCTAGATGAAATTTTGATTGCACAAAAAGCCATTGAACTTTGTTCACTTACAAACACCCCGTCTGCTAACTTAACGCAATGGACACTTTTTTATAAAGACCTTGCCTTAAAACATAATATGGTCAAAGGCAAACATCACATAGTACATGAACTCATTTACCAAAAGATTATGCAACGTTGGCCGATGTCATTTCTAATACAGCATGGACTAGGTGATCTGTGTACGGAAAATAGCTGGCTTCATCATATGTTTAGAAAACATCGACGCAGTTTTTCTTACTTAGAACATTTCATCGTGATTGAAGCATTTTACGGTGGGAAGTCTTGGACTTTTCAAGAGATTCTCAAAGTGGTGAAAGCATATTCACCTACGCCAACAAGCTTCTGTGACAACACCGTAGGCGAAAAGTTACAACCCACAGTTATCCATACCCAACGTCATTTATGGTTAACTGCTTTAGCACAAACCTCTATTGTGAATGCAAGACGACAAAATACAGCCCTGTATGCTTGGTTATACCGTAATGATAAAAAATGGCTAGTAGAAACCAATGCTCAGAAACAGATGCCATTTATTCCATCTGGGAAAAAAGTCAATTGGAAACAACGTGATTGGGAAGGCGTCAAAACATTACTTCGCTTACACCAACAATTGCTGGAAAACCTTGACTCTCCTCGAAGAACAAGAACCTGGTGGATCAAACAATTAAAAAGCCCATCAACTATTGAAAAGAATTTAGATAACTTACCATTAATCGCAAAATTTCTAAGCAAATACCAAGAAGATGTCAGCTGCTATCAAATTCGGCGCTTATCACGTGAACTTCTGCTAAATAAACTCAAAAATGAGTCTATCCCCTTGTGGGTATTACTCAGAAAAGCTGGCTTAACAACAGACAGAATGACAAAAGAAACCCAAAACTTCCTCAACCAGGTCATACAATATGATCAGATTATTAAGGTGTAATAATGCTGAAAAATTTTCCTGAGAATGCCTTTATTCGTTCCATGGGGACTATTTATAGAGAACAAAAAAACAAAGCTTGGATGATCGAACTTCAGCTCAACGACCTGATGTCGAAAAAAAAATATCCTGTCGGGGTTAGATTCTCAAATATGCATTTACTTGCACGTCAAAGATGTTTAAAACCAACTCCAGAGTACAAATCGGCAGATCCACTCATTCTGACATATAAAATTGAACATCTCAGACGCTGGCACAATACATGCAACATCTACAGCCAACAAAATCAGTTGTCTCAGATCATGACTGATCTTGATCATCGCTATGAAAATACCTTAGTGCATTTACCCAAGCTTGAACTTGCCCGTGCCTTGTTTTTTCATAATGCATACTTTGCCCGTAATGTGTTCAATCCTGAATTTTTGGATGCAGAGTTTGCTGTCAAAAAAATAAACAAAGATCATTACATCATTCATGAATTGGTGTCAAAAAGTTTTCCTACTACGCTTTATAACTCTGTTGAAATACGCAGTGTTCTCGCTTGGATCCTAGTTAATCGTGAAATTAAAGCCTGCTATAAAAGTATTGCCGCCCACTTAATTTCACAAAAATATCAAGACAAATCAAGAGAGAAATGGAATTTCGACTTTAGCTGTCCGTCTTTAAGAAATACAGAAATTACGGTAAAAGCCTATTATTCAAAAGAATCAGATCAGATTTATATCAATGAAATTCTTGAAATTAAAAATATACAACCCAAACTTCCTAAGCTGGTTGAGTTTTCTAGCTCTCAATTTATCCAAAAACAAAACGAAACGACCAATACAACAAAGGGTAGCTATCGCATTGAAAAAACGCCAGAAGAACCGGCTATTGATGATCTACAGGAAGCAAGTTCAGATAAAGGTACGGTAATTATTAAATCTGAACCAGTACTGTTAAGTTTTCAGCAACCAATCCGTACTGCCAAACGCTATATAAAACTCAAGGGGATGAACAAGTCATATGGGGAAGAACGAGGTACCTTTGATGATCCAGATGTCGTTGCGACAGATGAACCATCAATATTAGGGACCCTTGGACAAGGTGAATTCATGGGCCTCGCAGATGATCTTCAATATCTAGAATATTACAGTGAAAGCCTTACTGCATTCAAAGAAATGATCATAGGCTTAAATGAGTCAAAGGTTATTGTATTAGACTCTGAAGATCCACATTACCATCGATTACCCAAAGTGGGTAAATCGCGGCTACACTATATTCATAAAGATCATCCCCGAACATTGCTTGAGTTCAGATTCAAATATCAAGACAGAGCTTCAAGTATTTTTGAAATTGATCTTGATGATCGTGCGAAGAGTATTTCTACTCTAATAATTCAATGGAATTCTGACACGCATCCTAGTCAAGAGGTCATCAAGAAACTTACACTAGAGATTGTGAGACTCTCTTTACGTTGGCCTGCTAAGGAAATACTTTCAGAATGGGGATTATTTAAAACTATTAATCATCCTAAAAAGTCACAGGCATCAATGACATATACTTCGGAAGAAATAGAGCTATGGCGGCTGAATATCATCAGACACCTATCTATCCTGGGGCATTCCACATTCAATTGATATTAAATAATACGATTAAAAATCATGCGGTAGATATATCATTTATTGATGGCATATACTGTAAACATTGAAGTATTTTTCCCATAAAGGATGTCTATCGGTAATTTTTGAATAAAGACCTATTCAGGCTGTTAAAATGCTTAGCTGAGATGTGTATATCAGATGCTCATCTTTAAAATATATATTTATATCTTTTCCTTTTTTGAGGGATATTGCAGGATTACATGACAAAACTAACTTGCTTTAAAGCCTATGACATTCGCGGCAAACTTGGTACAGAACTCAATGAAGAGATTGCTTATAAAATTGGTCGTGCGTATGGGCAAATTTATCAACCAAACAAGATTGTGGTGGGCTGCGACATCCGCCTCAGCAGTGAAGATTTAAAACAAGCCACCATCAAAGGCTTAAATGATGCGGGTGTTGATGTATTAGATTTAGGCATGACAGGGACTGAAGAAGTCTATTTCGGTGCCTTTCATCTAGATGTGCAAGGTGGTATCGAAATTACTGCGAGCCACAATCCAATGGACTACAACGGCATGAAATTGGTCCGTGAAAATGCACGTCCGATTGGAGCGGATTCAGGGTTAAAAGAAATTCGTTTATTGGCTGAATCAGGCAACTTTAATGAAGTTACCACAAAAGGCAAAACTGAAAAATACAATATTCTTCCTGAATATATTGATCATTTAATGTCTTATATTGATCCTGCCAAAATTCGCCCACTCAAATTAGTCATGAATGCTGGTAATGGTGCTGCGGGCCATGTGGTTGATGCCATTGAAGCAAAATTTAAACAGTTCAATATGCCTGTTGAATTTGTCAAAATTCACAACGATGCCGATGGCACCTTCCCGAATGGTATTCCCAACCCGATTTTAGTTGAAAACCGTGACAGCACCCGTAATGCGGTGATTGAACATCATGCAGATATGGGTATCGCGTGGGATGGTGACTTTGACCGCTGCTTCTTATTTGATGAAAAAGGTCAATTCATTGAAGGCTATTATATTGTCGGTTTATTGGCACAAGCGTTCTTACTGAAACAATCTGGTGAGAAAATTGTGCATGACCCTCGTCTGGTTTGGAATACCTTTGATGTGATTGAACAATACCAAGGTGAAGCGATTCAGTCTAAATCAGGGCATTCATACATTAAAGAAAAAATGCGTGAGCACAATGCAGTGTATGGCGGTGAAATGTCAGCGCATCATTACTTCCGTGATTTTGCTTACTGTGACAGTGGTATGATTCCTTGGTTATTGGTGATTTCTGTACTCTCAGAAACCCAGCAAACATTGTCTTCACTGGTTGAAGGTATGATTGAAAAGTTCCCTTGTTCGGGTGAAATCAATTTTAAAGTTGCGGATACTCAAGCCACTATTCAAAAGATTTTTGATCACTTTGCCGATCAAAATCCTGCGATTGATGAAACGGATGGTGTCAGTCTAAATTTTGGTGCATGGCGCTTCAATGTTCGAGCATCGAATACTGAACCACTTTTACGTTTAAATATTGAAAGCCGAAAAGATCAAAATCCAAAACCAATGCAAGATTATGTCGATGAATTAACACAGCTGATTCAAGGTTAGTATTGTTCTGCATTCCAATAAAAAAAACCATTCAACTTATTCATTAAGTTGAATGGTTTTTTTCTTAGCTCAACTAGAAAGAAATTCTATTTAAGCTGACAACTGATTAAAATAATGAACGATCCAATGGAATTTCGACTCCGATAGACACTCCCGCATCTTGACCATAGACATCAGAATCACTCACCCATCCATTCAGCTTCAATGGCGCATTTGGTTTTAAGTAATGTGTCCAAGTAAGATCTAAAGCTTTAATTTCATCTTTTTGCGCAAATGCATGATTATTTATTGAATTTGACTGATTCACTTTGGCCATCATTACTCGACCATTTAAGCGATTCATAACATCAAAGCGAATATCTCCACCAAGACTTACCATTTGACCATCCCCGCCCATGGCATGCCCTAACGGGAAGCCGTGTTGATAATAGCCATCCTTATAAATATGATGGTTATAAGAGTAACCCAAAACTTCTCCGTTAGTACGTGTATCCGCCCATTCCGCATAAAGCTGGAAAGGCATATGGTTAAAATGTGATGAATAATCTACCCCTGCTAAATACATTTTTCTGGACGGAAGCAAACCAGATTCATCTTCTCCAACAAATTGACCGTATAAACTCAATGGTAAATTAGATAATTGCTGTAAATTTAAACGTAAATCTAATCCAGCAAGCTGATTAGACTTGTCCAAATCACCATCATAAAAGTTGTCATTGCCTTTAATTGCATTCCAAAGAGAATCCCAACTTTCTGAACGTCCTTCCCCACCCCACTGAAGAATCCGAAAAGCGCCTAGCTCCAAATAAGGCAGTGGCTGAACGGTGACGCGTAAACCTAATAATTTTGCATCTGCAATCGCATTGTAATCATCCAATTGACCTGCAAAGGCTTGATATTGCCAAGGTCCAATCCAAGACAACCATTTTGTTTCAAATGCGTTTTGTTCAGCGCGTTGCATAGTCAAACCATAGACCGGACGACTCGCATCACCTCGAACTAGACTGCCATCATGTCCTGGCCCCCAATAGGTCGGGATTTGCCCAGCAATGAGCCATTGATTCCACAATTTACCCGCAAGATATGAGCCTTCTACATTGACATCCTGCCCATGATCAATGATCGGATCTTTTTCAGCATTGACACGCAGTCTTGCATCCCACTGCGCGCCACCAGCATTCAATTCAAGCGCTGCTTGATATTGAGACTTTTGCTCATCTGCAAATTTTTGCGGAATATTTTGTGGATCTGTTTCAGCAAATAGCGCCAGCTTCGCAGACGTGTTTTCAGCCTCCAGACTGGCTTTGACTGAATTGAAAACCTTCTGCTGAGCTAGATTTTCAATTTTTGCATTTGAAAGAGCGCGCTGAATTTCATCGCCGCTCAAAGGCCAGGTTGATGTACTAATTTGAATCACGCCTTGCTGATTTAACCAATTTAAATCTGTGCGTACATCTTGGTTGTTTAATACAATCCCTTGAGCAGCAACGGGCAAAGCTAAAGTAGATAATATTGCAAATGATAGAGTTCTAAGGTTTTGATATGTCATAAATTTTTTAAATTAGTTTATCTATCACATATCATAGCGATTTTTTTTAGATAAAAGAAAATAAGTACTAGATTATTTGCACAATCCATACACAATTTAATCTTAAATTCAAACGGGCATGATATTCAGTGTTTTGTATGGCTAAAGCTCTATCGCATTAGCCATACATTCTTAGATGAATCTCAAAGCTAAGATTTAACTCTGATTAAACCCATTAGGATTCAACTTTTGCCAGTTCCAGCTATCCTTCAACATATCTTCTAACCCATATTCAGGCTGCCAACCTAATTCTGCGACTGCACGGGCATTATCGGCAAATGACGTTGCCACATCTCCCTCGCGGCGCGGTACATATTCAAATGGAATCTCAACACCATTCACCTTCTCAAAGGTATCTCGAATTTGTTTAACCGAAATTCCATTGCCTGTGCCGATATTCCAAGCGCGGCATCCTTGTGCATTTAAGCGATTATGTAAGGCACATAAATGTGCATTGGCCAAATCCACCACATGGATATAATCACGTACACCCGTACCATCTAGCGTGTCATAATCATTGCCAAAGATTGCTAATTTTTCACGGCGACCAACTGCCACTTGAGTGACATAAGGCATTAAGTTATTTGGAATCCCTTGCGGGTCTTCACCTATCTGACCACTCTGATGTGCGCCCACCGGGTTAAAATAACGCAGCAAGGCGATCGACCAACGCTCATCTGCAGCCGAGAGTTTTTCCAATAACTGCTCAACAATCAATTTGGTATAGCCATAGTTATTGCTTGGCATACCAGTAGGCATGGTTTCATTTAAAGGCGAAATATTGGCTTCATCATAAACCGTCGCAGATGAACTAAACACCAGCTTAAACACTTGAGCACGTTCCATGGCTTTGACCAAACTAATCGAACCCGAAATATTATTTTCAAAATATTTTAGCGGCTCTTTCTGACTTTCACCCACGGCTTTTAAACCTGCAAAATGAATCACCGCATCAATCTGATGCTCTTGAAAAATTTGCTCTAAAATCTGCTGATCGAGGATATCGCCTTCAACAAAATCTAATTTTTTAGCTGCCAATGCCTGAACACGTGCTAATGACTCGACAGAACTGTTGGATAAATTATCCAGTACGACAACCTCATGCCCTGCGCTTAGAAGTTTAATACAGGTATGAGAACCAATATAACCCGCACCACCAGTTACCAAAATTTTAGCCATTATTCTTTCCTAAGAGTATCTGCAATAAACCTTGTGTTGAGGTGTCTAGCGCAGAAAGATCATTCTGTTCCCCATTCAAAATAGGCAGTAACTGATTGGCAATTTCTTTACCTTTTTCTACGCCCCATTGATCGAAAGGATTAATATTCCAAAGCACCGATTGTACAAATACCTTATGTTCATACATCGCGATTAGCATACCCAAGCTATAAGGATTCAGTTCTTGCAATAAAATGGTTGAGCTTGGCTGATTGCCTTCATATTTTTTATATTCAGGCAAATCTTGCACTTCATTTTGATCTAATGCTTGATTACCAAATGCCAGCAAGCGCGATTGCGCCAAGCAATTGGATAAGGCCAAATGATGCTGTTCAACTAGCGCCTCTGCATTATCGACATAGGTAAATTGTTGCGCCTTATAACGCTGTACCGGGGCAATAAAATCACAACTGACTGCCTGACTGCCCTGATGCAATAATTGGTAAAAAGCATGCTGTGCATTCGGACCGACTTCGCCCCAAATAATCGGACAAGTATCCCAATTAACTTTTTGACCATTACGCTGAATCGATTTACCATTCGATTCCATTTCCAACTGCTGCAAATAAGAGGCGAAATATTTCAAACGTCCGTCATAAGGCAATACCGCATGGGTTTGAATATCGAGAAAATTATTATTCCAAGCCCCCAATAAACCCATTAATACAGGAATATTTTGTTCAAAGGGTGCAGTCTGAAAATGCTGGTCTATGGCATGAGCACCTGCCAATAGCTGTTTAAAACCTTTAACCCCGATCGTCAGTGCAATCGGTAAGCCGATGCATGACCAGAGTGAATAGCGACCACCGACCCAATCCCAAAGCAAAAATTGATTTTCAGCGGCAATGCCCCATTCGGTCATTTTATCTGCTTTGGTTGATACGCCAATAAAATGATGTTTTAAAATTTGTGATTCTTGTCCAAGTGCTTTTTCAAGCCATAAACGCACCGTTTGCGCATTGGATAAGGTATCAATCGTCCCAAAGGATTTAGAGGAAATAATAAATAGCGTGGTTTCGGGGCGAAGTTGATGCAATAAATCTGAAAGCTGGCTACCGTCTATCGTCGACACAAAATGCATATTGAGCGGTTTTTGCGTGGCTTTTTTAAAGTCAGATAAAGCATGGCTCACCATCAGCGGCCCTAAGTCTGACCCACCGACCCCAATATTGACCACATCCTGAATCACTTCACCTGTTGAACCGCGACATTGGCCTGCATGGATTTTATTCACCAAGGCATACATACGCTCAAGTTGTGCATGCACTTGAGCTGCTATTTCCGCATGCTGGCGATCCTGCTTCGGCAAACGCAGCGCCCAATGCATAGCTGCACGTTGTTCGGTATAGTTAATTTGTTCAGTAGAAAATAGGCGCTTCATCCACGATGTTAAATCTTGTGTATGTGCCCACTGAACTAAGTTTTTGATGACGGGCTGATTGATTCGATGTTTGCTAAAATCAAAAACAATCGGCTCTAAAGTCACGGAAAATTTTTCGAATCGTTGCGAATCTTCAGCAAAGAGTTTAGTTAAATGTTTATTTTCAAATTCAGTTTTTAAGTGATGAAGACTGTCTAACATTGAATCCAAATGTTCTACCGCATAAGGTTGAATTTTAACAGCCATTAGCGTCCTACCCCCATATATGCAAAACCTTGAGTCTTCACATACGCTGGATCATAAATATTGCGCCCATCCAAAATCAGCGGATGCTGCATGCTTTTAAGCAACTCGGCATAATTCGGACTCCAATATTGCTTCCATGCCGTCAGCAGACACAAAGCATGTGCACCCTGTACCGCCTCATATTGCGCTGTGCAATACATCAGATCAGGCCGCTCACCATATATTTTTTTAATTTCCGCTAAGGCTTGAGGATCATGCAATTGAACCTTAACGCCTTGTGCCCACAGTGCTTTCAGCATGGCATGAATCGGCGATTGTCGAATACTGGAGGTTTTTGCTTTAAATGCAGCACCCCAAATCGCAACAGTCTTGCCTTTTAAATCACCATGAAAATAATTCCACAATTTACGGAATAGAATTTCTTTTTGCTGCTCATTAATTTCCCACACTTGAGCAAGCAATTGGCTATTTGCACCGACACCTGACACCGTATGCGTCAGGGTCTGAATATCATGTGAAAAATTTTCCCCACCAAAACCTGCACCTGGATAGAGATAAGATCCACCAATACGGCTATCTGCGGCTATCCCCTGACGTACCGAATCAATATCGATACCTAATTTCTCAGCAACAATTGCCAAGTCATTGATATAACTAATTCGTGTCGCCAACATGCCAGAGATACTGAGTTTGGTAAATTCAGCATCTAAAATGGGCATAAATAAATATTGCTGCTGACGTGGAAATAAGGGGCGTAAGAGTTCCTTAACTTTAATTTGAACAGTATCAGACATAGAGCCAACAATCAGTTGTTTAGCTTGAGCAAAGCTTTGTAAAGCATTACCTTCCTGAATCATGTCAGGTAAATAGACCCATTCATCTTCATGCAGAATTTTTGCAAATTTTTCCGTTCCATGTAACCCCAAAGTGGATGCATTGATCATCAGCTTAGGGTGAATAATGGGACGTTGCTTGATTGCCTTGAGAATTTCGATACATTGCTCTTCTTCAGCAGGATTAAAGCTAAAGAAATAGGCATCTATATCTAATGGAAGATCATGAAAATTGCAGTATGTTAAGAAACTGCTTTGCTGTTTATTGAGTAGGTTTTTGACCGCTTCATCTTGCATATATACTTGTTCACTATCAGGTTTTTTGAGCAACATACACCAAAAAACCTGATGTCCACATTCTGCCAGCAAAGCGGCGAACACGCCCGAAAAAAGCGTCTGACCAAAGACTGCAACTTTCATCAAAATTCCTCAATTACAATTTGAGTTCTTGAATAAGAGTTTTAAACTCTTCACCCAATTTGGGATGGTCTACACCATAATGTAAAACCGCTTTCAAGTAGCCAATTTTACTGCCGCAATCAAAAGTTTGACCTTTCATGCGATAGGCTTCAACCGTATCGGTCGCTTGCAGCATAGCAATAGCATCGGTCAGCTGAATCTCATTACCCGCACCTTGGGGTGTATTTTCGAGTAATTGCATGATTTTCGCAGGTAAGATATAACGGCCGACTACGGATAAATTGGATGGTGCTATTCCGACTGCTGGTTTTTCCACAATGCCTTGCATGACGATGCTATGCCCTTCTGCAGGTGTAGAAGCAACATCTACAATGCCATATTGATCCACCAAATGATCAGGTACAGCTTCCACCATAATTTGTGATGCTTGTGTTTCACCAAAACGTTGAATCATCAAACTCAGATCGTTTTGGTCTGATGGATCTTTGACTAAAACATCTGGCAATAGCACAGCAAAATCATCATCTCCCACGACAGATTTGGCACATAAAACTGCATGACCTAAACCAAGTGGCTGTGGTTGACGTACGCTGATCACACTGACATGTGGCGGTAAAATTTCAGTGATTTCTTTCAGTAAATCAAATTTTTTTTTATGTTCTAGAGTGGTTTCCAGCTCAAAATTACGGTCAAAGTAATTTTCAATCGAAGCTTTTGAAGAATGGGTCACCAAGATAATCTGTTCAATCCCTGCAGCAACCGCTTCTTTGACTACATATTCAATGGCCGGACGGTCAACCACCGTCACCATTTCTTTAGGAATAGATTTACTTGCAGGAAGAAAACGTGTACCCAAACCAGCTACAGGAAGAATTGCTTTTTTAATCATTACATCATACTTCTAAGTTTAAATTTACCATCATATTTATTAAAGTCTAAAGCTAGATTTTAATAAATCCATAAAATATTAGCCTTCGGGTTTTAGTTGACATCAATATGCAGCTTTATTAATAAAACCTTTAAAAATAGTTAAAAATATAATTTTTAAATCCAACAACAGGCTCCATGTGCGGATATATTCCAAATCACAGTCCACACGTTTTTCCATTTTATCCAAAGTATCTGTTTCGCCCCGCCAACCGCGGATCTGAGCCAATCCTGTAATGCCAGGCTTAACCTTATGGCGCAGCATATAGCCAGTAATCAACTTCCGATACTCTTCATTATGTGCAGCAGCATGTGGACGAGGCCCTACAACAGACATATTACCTAAAATAACATTAATAAATTGTGGCAACTCATCTAAAGAAGTTTTACGCAGAAAACTACCAACTTTGGTCACACGTGGATCGTTCTTTACAGCTTGCTTAACGTCTGCGCCATTTTCCATTACAGACATGCTTCTAAATTTATAGACCAGAATAGGCTTGCCATTTAAGCCATAGCGGATTTGTTTAAAAAACACAGGCCCTTTAGAATTCAGCTTAATAGCGATAGCAATGCAAAGAAGGAGCGGTGAAATCAGCATTAAAATAGCCGAAGCGACACAAATATCTTCTATACGTTTCAAAAAAATATTAATGCCTTTAATACGGGTATCAATAATCGGAATAATTGGCGTACCATTAATATCATCTACCCGAGAATATAAAAAATCATAACTAAATAACTCAGGAACAATGACTGTCGAACATGTTGTATCCGAAAGCATTTTTAATAGGTTATTAACTTGATGAATATTTTCCTGACTTGTCACAATATAGACTTGATTAATATCTTCTGAATGAAGAATACCAATTGCATCATTTATATTACCATTAAAATCATATTTGTCTGCTTTTTCATTAAATGAATATATACCCAACGGATTAAATCCAATCCACTCTGACTTCTTCAAATCAGTAAAAAGCTTATGTGCTTTAACGGAATCACCAATGACAATTACATTTCTAGATTTTTTGAATATTTTAAAGGAAATGGCATATATTAAACGAACAAAAATCCGCATTATTCCCATAAAAAACAAGACTGTACAAAAATATTGAATCATAAGCTTTAAGCTAATATCAGAATAAAGAAGACAAAATGGAAGCAGCAAAAATACACTAAAGAAGATATTTTTTAAGCAAGCAACCAATTCATTAAATAAACTGACACCACGCCAAGAACGGTAAAAATCAGTCAAACCGCCAATCAACTGAAAAAAACTGACCATACTTAAAAATATAAGCATCGCCTGATGACTGATCACTAATGAATTTAAATTAAAAATAGCATACAAAGCCACATAAATAGCAACCACATCACAAAATCTTTGTAAAATTGATACGTAAGACGCATTTAATCGAGAAGCCATTGTTAACCTTTAAAAGCAATTATTGGATATACCACTTAGTAATTTAAATTTTAATAAGTATGATCATACAAAAAATTTCTAAATGTTAAATTTAAAAAAACATTACTATACAATCAATTTAAACATTATAAATGTAAATTTAGGAATATTAAACCAAATATATATTTCATTATAATAAAAATTAAAAAAGTCGAAAAATCCATTTAAAAACAATAGATTTATTCGACTTATAAAACATTATTTATATTTTTTTAATAGATCTTCATATTGATTAAGCACATTTGGCCAAGTAAATTCTTTTATGAAGCGTTCTCTAGCATCGTGCTTCATTTGATTAATGGAATTTGGGTTATCAATCAATTTGTCTAGAATTAAGGAAAAAGCATCAGCATTAGAAAAATACATAGCCCCCTTGCCAGCAACCCATTTATTGAAGCGGTTATCGTGTGCAATAATAGCATTCCCAGCACCTAATGCTTCAACCAAGGATGGGTTAGTACCACCAACTTGGTGACCATGCACATAAGCTAAGCTGTAATAACGGAGTGCTTGCACAATAGCTTTATCATAAATTGCCCCAATAAATAAGACTTCATCACTCGCTGCATCCAATACTTTTTTATGGAAAGTATTGGATCGGTCATAATTACCCAACACAACCAGTTTTATTCCCCGTGTACTCTTGGAAAAACCTTCTACAATTTCCAACAGCGAATTTTCAGGTTCAGGACGAGCAATAACAGTTAAATATCCATTTTTTTCTAATGACCACTTTGCGAGTGGTTCAACAGAAATATGCGTTACTTCTTCCGCCCCATATGGAATCATGGTAATTTTTTTAGGGTTTGCACGTGTAGAAAGATGTTTTTTAATTTCCGGGTGATCTGCAACTAGATGGTTGCCCAACCAGCATCCTGCCCAGTCATTAAACCAAAACCATAACTTTGCGATAGGCCCCCACTTTGCACGCGACCATTCAATACCATCCATATTGATAACTGAATGGATTCCTTTAAATCGCAAAAGAAGGGTAAAAATAGCTGTATTGTAACCTAGAATTAAACATTGATCAGAATACTTCATAGCATGTAAATTTGTCTTCCAGTCAAAGATGATTGTACCTAATGGGCCAGATTGTTTTACTGGAATATGAATGCGCTCAACACCTTTCCATTCATCTGTCCACATTTCACCTTCACCATCTTCCTGGCAATATACCACTGGTTTCCAGCCTTGCTGAACAAGGTATAAACATAGATATTCAGCAAAGGTTTCAAAACCACCATGCGCTGCTGGTACCCCACGAATACCTAATATACGTAGTTTCATTTAATCATCTCAAATTCATCTAGAAAAAAACTTTTTTACAACCTTATCAGGTCGTAATGTAGCTGCTAATAGCAAAAAAAATAATCTTTTAAATCCATTATTAGAAAATAAGAATTTTCTATAAAATTTAATATGCAAAAAATATAAGTTAATATGTAAACTAGAAGTTTGTGTTGAGAAAATTTTATCTCGTAGAGCATACGTTTTCTGTATTGTTGAGATGGGCAAAACATTAGAAGCACTATTTAAATGAATTCTATATCTCAATAAAACTTCTGGTAAATTTTTAAAAATAGCACCATCCTTAATCATTCTTGCAAAAATATCATAATCTTCTGCTGGAACATTAGATTGTACATATTTATGTTTTTTAAAATAGGACGATCGTCCCATAACTGTTCCATGCAAAACACCATGCTCTCCTTTCCGATATGCAGATAATATTTTTTTGTGCGTTAACGGAAAATTAGTTTTATTAACATCCTTTCCTGTCACAGAATTGAAAGCGATAGCATTTGATCCAATAATATCTATGTTTTGGTCACTTTCTAATAAATCATATTGTATTTGCAATCGATCTTTATGAACTTCATCATCTGGATCAATACGGAATATATATTTTCCTGTAGCTAAATCAATACCCTCATTCAAGGCATTTCCAAAACCTATATTTTTATCTAAGGCAATAATAATTAAACATGGTAATTCTGCCTTATAATTGTTAGCAATTTCTAAAGAATCATCTATAGATCCATCATCAATAAATATAAGCTCTTTAGGCAAAGCCGTGCTCTTTTTCCATGATTCGAAAAAATCTTCTAAAAATGGAGCATTATTATAATTGGCAGCTACAACTGAGATATCTAGAGTGAGCTTATTATCATTTAAATAACCATCAAAATCTTGATAGTTTTTTTTAGACATATGGTTATCTCCCGCAATGAATTGGTAATTTTTTATATCTATAGAGTAATAATAGCGTAAAATTAAACATAAATATAAAACCTATATCTGTTAATACTAAATTAAAGTTCATATATGATAATAGAATAATAAATAATATCATTTTAGCAGTAAAATTTACGCCAAATTTCAATATTAAAAATGTTTGATAAGCAAAATATAAAATAAATCCCAATAAACCATAATCAAAATAAAGAACATAAATTGTACTAAAACCGGAATTATATAACCAAGTTTTTTCGATAGGATTATAATATGTTAAAGGTCCTTGACCAAACCAACTAATTCCAGTTTGAAATATTTCACCAAAAGGTGCAAATCGAGGTGCAGTAATCCATTCATCTTTCCTTTGATAATCATACTGAGCTTCTTGAATAAAATTATACAAATAAATAGACCATTCAGAGTAAGTAAAACAAAAGAGGAGTATAAAAAACAACCATATTAATATTTTAAATCCCAATTTATAGGATTTTATTTTATCAAAAATAAATTTAAAAAATAATATTAATAATATTATTAATATTATTAATTGAGCTGCTTTAGAATTACCTAAAAAAACAACAAAAACACCTAAAATAGTTATTATAATCTTTTCATTATATTTAGAAGGAAGAAGATAAACACTTAAAATCATTAACTCACATATAGTAGCTAATGTAGCGTCAGACTGTAAAAATAAAGTCCCAAAAATTGCATCTTCATAACCAATCGCTGCTTTAGAAAAAGAAATATAGGATTCCGTAAAGCTAGCTTGTATTATCGTCACAAGGAGTTGTATGAATAAAAATATTTTAGATATTTTAAAAAAAACTGTATTAGATAACGTACCATATTCACCAAAGAGCCTGTTAGCATAAATTCGACCTGAACAGGCAGCTATTATCGTACAAATTAAATAATAAACATAAGTGCTCGTATACGAAATTTTCGCATCAACAATAAAATGATATACGATAATAAATATTAAAAATAAAAATAAAAGAAATTCAATTCTGAGTTGCCTCCAACTAGAATAAAATTTAAAAATATGAATAAATAAAAATAAAACTATAAAATTACACTGTGTAGGTGAAATTACCCCTAAATATTGAAAAGTCCCTGCAAATAAATATAAAAATAATATAGGTAACATCCATGTCAAAGCACTAATCTTTAAGTTTAAAAAATTTATCATTTCAAGATATTCTCAATTTTTTAATAAAAGAAAAAAGCTTCAATTTTTTTAAAATAGATATGGAAGTCCGCCTAAAATTTCTATACTTATAATTTAATTTAAAAATATATTTATTGCCTTTCGTGTCAATATATATATTTCTATAATACTCGTAATATTTTTTATCTAATTTAGCAATGATACAAAGATCCATTTGATTAATAAGATAAACCTCTAAACATTCTTTCGGAAATTTATTCTTCCATTTTTCAAGAAAATTAATCATCGATTTAATATCGAAGTTTCTTCCTGAAACAGCATCATCTCTCTCTAAATTACTAGATGGCGTTGAATTAAAAATCCATCCCGTTGTTAAGTATTCCAAAGCTAAAAAGAAATCATAATCTTGATGTCTTTTTAAATTTTCATCCCAACTTAAATTACCAATTTTTGTTTTGTTTACTACATAACTGGATGTCTGCGCTGACCAACCTTTGCTGGAAAATAACACATGAAAAGGGGTATCAACTAAAGCTATGTCACCTGAATAATTAACGACGGTTGAATTTCCGTAATGAATTATTGCGCCACCATATACCGCTGCTTTACCACTTATATCTAAAACTCTTACCGACTCTTCAAGATGGCAACTTTCCCACCAATCATCTGAATCTAAAAATGCAACATACTTAGTGTTTGCTTTCACTAATCCAAGATTTCTTGCATAATTTGCATTACCAGATTTTTCTGTCTTTAAGTATTCAATACTTAGATTTTCTGAAGTTCTAGCATTTATAATTTTTTTTAATTTCTCAACCTCGTTTTGATTTGAACCATTGTCAATAAACCAAAAATTCTTAGGTTGACTAGACTGATGAAGAACTGAATCTATAAGTCTTTCAGCATAATTTGACCTATTATAAAAAGGAACAACTACTGTTAAATCTAGCTGTTCTTGTTTTTTAGTTAGAGGCATTGGCATTACAACAGTCCTAGTCAAACTATCTAATTAAATTAAAAAATTTCTGCATTTTGAAATAGAGGGGCTGATGAATCCTTTTCCGTAAGTAGTAAATCAACTTCTGATTCTATTGGCCACTCAATTGCAATTTGTGGATCACTCCAAACAATTGAACGCTCACACTCTTTAGAATAGTATGCAGTTGTCTTATACAAGAACTGTGTATTATCTTCTAAAGTAATAAAACCATGTGCAAAGCCAGCTGGAATCCAAAATTGCTTATGGTTTTCCCCACTTAACTCTACACCTACCCATTGACCAAATGTTTCAGAGTCTTTACGAATATCAACTGCAACATCCCAAGCACGACCTTGCACTACACGCACCAATTTCCCTTGAGCATGAGGATTTAACTGGTAATGCAAACCACGCAAAACCCCTTTTTTAGAAAATGAGTGATTGTCTTGCACAAATTGAGGAATATCTAAACCACGTTCAGCCAATGCTTTTTCAAATACCTGCTGGTTAAAACTTTCCATAAACCAACCACGATCATCACCAAATACTCGTGGTTCTAAAATCAATAAATCCTTGATTTTTGTTTCAATTACGTTCATTTCTGATCCATTAAAAAGATATAAGGGCCCAAAACAGGCTCTTTATAAAAGTTTAACCTTAGTTACTATGTTCTTGATACAGCTTTAATAAATACTGACCGTAACCAGTCTTTTTAAAAAACTCACCACGTTGTTTGAGTTGTTCAGGACTAATCCAGCCATTATTAAAAGCAATTTCTTCCAAACTTGCGACTTTTAAACCTTGGCGATTTTCAATAGTTTGAACAAAATGACTTGCTTCTAATAAAGAGTCATGTGTACCTGTATCTAGCCATGCGAAACCACGACCTAATACTTCTACATTCAGGGAATTTTTTTCAAGGTAGATATTATTCACGTCGGTAATTTCCAGTTCACCACGGTGTGAAGGCTGAATATTTTTGGCAATTTCAACAACATCATTGTCATAGAAATATAGCCCAGTTACTGCATAGTTTGACTTCGGCTTTTCTGGTTTTTCTTCAATGCTGAGCGCTTTACCTTCAGCATCAAAATCAACCACGCCAAAACGCTCAGGGTCATTCACATAATAACCGAATACAGTTGCACCAGTCACCTGCTGAGTCGCACGTTTAAGTTGATCGCTGAAATGCTGACCGTAGAAAATGTTATCACCTAAAATCAGGCAAACATTGTCTTTGCCTATAAACTCTTCCCCTAAAATGAAAGCTTGTGCCAAACCATCTGGTGAAGGCTGTACTTTATAAGACAATTGAATACCAAGTTCTTCACCTGTACCTAGCAATTTTTCAAAATTAGGTAAATCTTCAGGCGTAGAAATAATCAAAATTTCTTTAATTCCAGCCAACATCAACACAGACAGCGGATAATAGATCATCGGCTTATCATAAATAGGGAGTAATTGCTTAGACGTCCCCATGGTGATTGGATATAGGCGGGTACCTGATCCACCCGCTAAAATAATACCTTTACGTTTTATAGAGTTTGTCATGTTATAAAATCTCATTAATGACTTGCGCTACACCTTGTTGCCATACAGGCAAATGCAGTTTAAAAGTCTGTTGTAGCTTTTGCGTATCTAAGCGCGAATTTAGGGGGCGACTTGCTGGTGTTGGATATGCTGAAGTTGCAATTGGATTTACTGTTTGAATAGCTAAAGTCGCGCCAGATTGACGTGCTTGCTCAAAAATATAATTCGCATAGTCATACCACGTTGTTTCGCCCGCAGGTGCTAAGTGATAATGTCCGTGCAATTTTTTTTGCTGATCAAAATTTTGCAGTGTGTAATAGCGTAAGGCTTGTGCAGTCACATCAGCAATTAAAGCAGCTCCAGTAGGCACACCCACTTGATCTTGAATAATACTCAACTCAGTCTTACTTTCTGCCAATTTCAGCATGGTCTTAATAAAATTATGACCATGTGTTCCATACACCCAGCATGTACGAAAATTGATAAAACGAACTTGACTCTTTTCAAGTGCAATTTCACCCTCATATTTGGTTTGACCATAATAGTTCACGGGTTGCTTAGGTGCATCTTCCACCCATGGTGTAATACCTACACCCTCAAACACATAGTCAGTTGAATAATGCACCAATAAAACATTCTGCTTTTGGCAAAGCTGCGCCAAATGAGCAACGGCTTTATGATTAATTAAATCCGCTTGATCTTGTTCAGATTCGGCTTTATCTACAGCTGTATAAGCAGTGGCATTTACAACAATATCAGGTTGTATTTGCTTTAATACATGTTCAATTGCTGGGAAGTTTGCAATATCGCCACATAGACCATCGCCATTGATAGAACGATCCAAAGCAATCACTTCACCAAGTGGCTGTAATGCACGTTGCAATTCCCAACCGACTTGACCATTTTTACCTAAAAGCAAAATTTTCATCTAATTAATTAAGCCTTTTCAGTTTGATATTGCTGTTGAATCCAGTTTTGATATTCACCACTCTGAATGTGCTCAACCCACTCCTGATTATTCAGATACCATTCAACCGTTTTACGCAGTCCTGTTTCAAAGCTTTCTTGAGGTACCCAACCTAAGTCTTTTTGAATTTTACTAGCATCAATAGCATAACGTAAATCATGCCCTGGACGATCTGTTACATAAGTAATCAAATCTTGATAATGTTCTATACCCACAGGTTTATTTGGGGCTAACTCTTCGAGTAATTCACAAATGGCTTTTACGACATCAATATTCTTTTGTTCGTTATGGCCACCAATATTATAGGTTTCACCTACAGCTGCCTCAGTAACAACCTTATATAAAGCACGAGCATGGTCTTCTACATACAACCAATCTCGAATTTGATGACCATTCCCATAAACAGGTAGTGGTTTACCCGCCAAAGCATTTTGAATAATCAATGGAATCAGCTTTTCAGGAAAATGATAAGGCCCATAATTATTTGAACAGTTTGTTACCACTATAGGCAAACCATATGTGCGATGCCAAGCTCGAACTAAATGATCTGAACTGGCTTTACTGGCAGAATACGGAGAGCTTGGTGCATATGGCGTAGTTTCAAGAAATAAATCTTCTGTTCCCTCTAAATCACCGTAAACTTCATCAGTTGAAATATGATGAAAACGGAATGCTTGTTTTTTCTCTTGAGAAAGGGTATTCCAATATTGACGAGTTGCTTCTAATAGCTGATAGGTACCAATGATATTGGTTTCAATAAAAGTAGCTGGCCCAGAAATTGAACGATCTACATGTGACTCAGCAGCCAAATGCATAACAGCATCTGGTTGAAAGCTTAAAAACAAGTCATCTAGAGCACTACGATCACAAATATCTGTTTGTGAAAATATATAACGTTCATTATTTTGGATACTTGATAACGACTCTAAATTACCAGCATAGGTTAGTTTATCAACGTTTAAGACATGATTATTTGTGTTTTGAATAATATGTCGTACAACAGCAGAACCAATAAATCCTGCACCACCTGTGATTAATATTCTCATCATCTATCCCAATAAATTTATAATATAATTAGTTTTCGCCAAACAGATCACGTGTGTAAACTTTATCACGGACATCACTTAATTCTCGAACAAAGCGATTAGCGACTATGACATCTGATTTTTGCTTAAAAACTTTTAAATCATTAACTACTTCAGAATTAAAGAAATGCTCTTCACTCAAATTCGGTTCATACACAATAACTTCAATCCCTTTGGCTTTAATTCTCTTCATAATAGCTTGAATTGCAGATTCTCTAAAATTATCAGAACCTTGTTTCATTACTAAACGATAAATGCCTACTACTTTAGGCTTCAATTGCAGAATTTTTTCAGCAATAAAATCTTTACGCGTAGTATTGGATTGAATAATCGCCCCAATCAAATTTTGTGGTACAGCCTGATAATTAGCTAACAACTGTTTAGTATCTTTTGGCAGACAATAACCACCATAGCCAAACGATGGGTTGTTATAGTGTGTTCCAATACGTGGATCTAAACCTACTGCTTGAATAATATCTTTACTGTTCAAATCACGGGATTCACAGTAAGTATCCAATTCATTAAAATACGCTACGCGCATCGCTAAATAAGTATTAGAGAAAAGTTTTACTGCTTCTGCTTCGGTTGAATCCATTAATAAAACATCAACATCAGCTTTTAAAGCAGCTTTTTTGAATAGCTCACCTACTTTCTGCCCAATCTCAGAACGATCACCGATCACAATACGTGACGGATACAAATTATCGTATAGAGCTTTACCTTCCCTTAAAAACTCAGGAGAAAAAATGATTTTCAAGTTTGGGTATTGCTCACGAATATTCTTTGTGAAACCTACAGGAATAGTAGACTTGATAATAATTGTTGAATGAGTTTCTACTTGAGCTAATTTATTGATTACTGCTTCAATCGATGAAGTATCAAAGTAATTGGTTTTTTCATCATAATTTGTTGGTGTAGCAATAATAATGAAATCAGAATTATGATAAGCAACTTCTTGATCAACAGTCGCTTCAAAATGAGTTACCTTTTTCAAGTATTTTTCAATATACTCATCTTGAATCGGAGAAACTTTGTTTTTCAGCAGTTCAACTCGGTGTTGGTCAATATCTAATGCAACCACATGATGCTGATTTGCAAACATCATAGCATTCGACAAACCTACATAACCTGTTCCAACGACTGTAATTTTTAACATTTTTTTTCCAATTAATTAGATTGAAATGATTTCTTGAAAAACGGATAAAAATGAATCTTAAAAATTAATCCATTTTTATAAAAGTAATTAAATAGAGTGAGCGATAAAAACTCAATTAATAGCACACTATATGCAGCACCTTGCAAGCCATAGCATTTGATCATTACATAACTAATAGGTAAAGCAGAAAGGGCTACTAGAGCCATTTTCTTTGAAATATAATGATAGCTCTCTTGTTTAATCATCAAACGAGCAGAAACTGTGCCCAACCCACTACACATTGTTGAAAGTGCCAAGATTAGTACTAAATATTGAGCCTCCAAATAGGCACTACCATATAACCATTGAATTATGGTATTTACTAGAAAAAATAAAGCTGTCATTGCACTTAAGGAAATTGCAATCACAATTCCATTTAATTTTGCAATTAAAGCGTAAGACATTTGGTCATCTTTTATTTGATAAATCTTACTTAACACTGAAGTGATTACAGAAATATTTACAAAAGACCATGCTGTACCCAAAGTCACCGCCACTGCATAAATTCCAAGTTCTTTCAAGGTAGTTAATTTTGCAAGCATTAAGCTAGTAATTTGGGTATAAAAACTAATTGCTAATGTTGAGACAACCAAAGAACCACCTGCAAAAATATAATATTTCCAATATTTTTTAGGTTTATTTAGTAATGGCTGTTCATTTTTGTTATAAATCCACTTTTTTAAAACATATGGAAAAAACGTTACAAGTAGAATTGGTATTGCTAAATATGCGTAATCTAATTCTAAATAAATAATCAAATATCTGACAGCTAGTGCAACACTTAACCCAATCATATTGGTAATTGCATTAATATAAGATTGTAAAACTGCGTTATTATAAATTGTATAAATATCTTGTGTTAGAAAAAATGTTGCCGATGCTGTTGCAATTCCGTAAATTAAAGTTAATCGATCTGTAAAACATGCAAGACCGACTAAAATAGGTGTACTAAAAAGAAAAAATAATAAAATTCTTAATTTCTGAGTGTTAAACAAATAATTTAAACCCATTTTTTTATTTTTACTTACCCGTTTAAATAGAATTTCTTGGTTACCAAACCAAGTTAATGTTTGAACAAAGTTAAAAAGTGTAGCCGCCAACACAATTTTTCCAAAGTTTTCAGGACCAATATATTTTGCCACATAGGATGTCACAAAAATTAATCCAAAAATTGAAATAACTTTTTCAAGCATCATCCACAAAGAGTTAGAAAAAATCTTATTAGAAAATATTTGCATCGCAAAATCCTACTCCAAGATACAAACAATCATAATTTTTTAGTTTCCTTTGAACATTCACAAAAATAATTTCGCATTAGTATAGTTAATCAGACCAATATTGTCTTTACTTTTAAAAAATATTTGTAGTTTTATTTATATATCCTTCTACATGTTTTTTAAAAAAATACAACAACTTAATCTTATTTTCAATTTTAACGATCTCATCCAAATTATTAAATATAATAAATACTTTATTATATTCATAAAACTCCTCAAAAGACTTTAATATCCGCTCATGATCCGTTTTTTCAACATTTTCAGCATCAATTAACAACTCTTCATATAGCTTTTCACCCGGACGTAGACCTGTAAATTGTATCTCAATATCACCTATACCATTTTCATCGATTGCTCGAAAACCACTCAAACGAATCATTTGTTTAGCTAAATCTACTATTTTAACTGGCTCGCCCATATCCAATAAAAATACATCACCGCCAGTCCCCATCGCACCAGCCTGAATCACGAGCTGAGCTGCTTCAGGAATCGTCATAAAATAACGCGTGACTTCTGGGTGCGTTACTGTAACAGGCCCGCCTTGAGCAATCTGCTTTTTAAACAAAGGGACGACAGAACCTGACGAACCGAGTACATTACCAAAGCGCACAATACTAATTTGCGTTTTTGGATTCGTCGACGCTAGGCCCTGACAATACAATTCTGCCATGCGTTTAGACGCGCCCATCACATTGGTTGGACGTACCGCTTTATCTGTTGAAATTAAAACAAAAGTTTCAACATTTTGGTTTACCGCTGCATCTACACTACGCTGTGTACCAATGGAGGTATTATAAATACCTTCAAATGGGTTTGCTTCAACAAGTGGTACATGTTTATAAGCTGCGGCATGATAAACTGTTTGCACTTTGTACTCTTGAATAATACGTTCTAATTTTTGCTGATTGGTGACAGAACCCAATACTGGTACAACTTGTACATTGGATGTCTGCAATTCACGATCAATTGAATACAAAGCAAATTCAGACATTTCAAACAGCACCAGCAATTTCGGCTGATGCTTCACAATCTGACGACATAACTCAGAGCCGATCGACCCCCCTGCTCCTGTCACCATGACCACTTTATTTTTAATATTTTTTTCTAACAGTTCAGGTTTCGGCGGTACAGGATCACGTCCCAATAGGTCGATAATATCCACTTCACGAATATCTGAAACTTGGACTTGACCATCGACCAGTTGGGTTACCCCTGGTAGTTCCATGATTTTGACATCTGCCGAATCAAAAGACTCAATAATCTCTTTTTTCCGTGCACGACCAACGGAAGGCATGGCAAGTAATACTTCTTCAATGCCAAATTTTCCAAGTTTTGCTTGCGCTTTTTTGGGTGAATAAATTTTTAAACCGCTTAATGACTGCCCTTGTAAGGAGCGTTTATCGTCAATAAAACACACCGGCAAATAATCATCTGAACGGTTTAAAGCTGCAGCAATTTGCTGACCTGCCAGCCCTGCACCATAAATTGCCACGCGTTTACGGCTTTGTTTTTTGGCAAAAGTTTTAAGAGTAGCGTAGCGAATGACAGCACGGCTCCACCACATGTATGAAAACAGCATAAAGCCATACATCAGTGGAATACTCATTGGAATAAATGCAACATTCAATTTTTTAATCGTGTACAAGGCCACGATTTGAATAAATGTCCCGATTAAAATCCGCAGCAAATAATCTTCATTAAATGAACGCACAATTGCACGGTATATACCGAGCAAAGCAAAAATAGCAATGCCAAAAATACCGACATAGATATACCAAGCGTCTAAGCCTTGCATGACCTGTACATTCGGACGCGCCAAACGAATGGCATAAGCCAGCCACATCATTAACGGTAAAACACAGATATCCATCAGCACCAAAACGATTTGTTTTTGGCGACGCGGTAATGATGCTATAGAACGGATAAAGTCTTTCACAAGATGCTCAAATGGGGTCAATAAAGCGAATGAGAGGGCATATTATACGCGCTTTTCAGGTTTAGATTTTTGCGATCACCGCTTGGATCGCATCCACGGTTTTTTGCAGGCTGTGCTCAGACAATGTTGGGTGTACAAGGAACATTAAACTTGTTGTACCGAGCTGTTTAGCTTGCGGCAAAGACTGTGCAGGACGCCAAGGCGTACCATCAAATGCTTTTTCTAAATACACTTCTGAACACGAACCGCTAAAACAAGGCACATTCAATGCATTGATTTCAGCCATGATTCGATCACGCGACCAGCCGTTGGGTAATGCATCGACATTGACTTGCACATAACATTTATATGCGGCATGTACATAGTCGCTAGAGGGTTTAGCTACAGTAAAATACGGACTATTTTCAAACGCCGCTTGGGTACGTGCCATATTGGCGTTACGTTTTGCAGTCCATTCGGGCATTTGTTTGAGCTGTAAACGGCCAATCACCGCCTGCATTTCCATCATGCGCCAGTTGGTGCCAAATGAGTCATGCAGCCAGCGGAATCCCGGCGGATGTTGCGTGTGATACACGCTATCAAAGTTTTTGCCGTGATCTTTATACGACCACATTTTTTTCCAAAGATTTTCGTCATTGGTCGTGACCATACCGCCTTCACCGCCCGTGGTCATAATTTTGTCTTGGCAGAAAGACCATGCGCCTATATGACCGATGGAACCTGCTGATTTGCCTTTGTACATTGCACCATGCGCTTGAGCACAATCTTCAATCACGAAGATGCCTTTTTCCTCAGCCAACTGCATGATCGGATCCATATCACACATCCAACCTGCCAAATGTACACAAATAATCGCTTTGGTATTCTGCGTAATCACTGCTTCAATGGTACATCGAGAAATATTCTGGGAAGCCAGCTCCACATCGGCAAAAATAGGATTGGCGCCTGCCGTCACAATCGAGCTTGCCGAAGCTAAAAAAGTACGTGAGGTAACAATCACATCATCGCCTGCACCAATACCTAAAGCTTTGAGTGCTAAATCGAGTGCGACTGTACCATTGGCCACGGCAACTGCATGCTGAGTTCCTGCAAACTGTGCAAATTCCTTTTCAAATTCACGGCATTCTTGACCGGTCCAATAATTCACCTTATTAGATAAAAGGACTTTTGATACCGCATCGGCTTCTGCTTGAGTAAAGCTTGGCCAAGGTTCAAATGCACTGTTTAACATGGAATTTTCCCAGTCTAAAAATCGAGTTTACAAATCTATTTTGAAGTCACAATTCGGGCAGGATTACCCACCACAGTGACGCCTGGGGGTACACTTTTGGTGACCACGGCGCCCATCCCGACAATGGCACCTGCACCAATCACTAAAGGCTGATCAGGTGTGCCCTGCTTAATCATCGCACCCGCGCCAATATAGGCGTGCGCGTGTATATGAATATTGCCGTTGCATTTTACGCCTGGTGCGAAAGTAACGAAATCCCCAATCACACAATCATGCTCGACATAACTGTATAAATTGGCATGAAAACACTTGCCTATTTTGACATTTGAGCCAATGCTGACAAAGGGACTCAAAGCAGAACATTCAGCGAGTTCTATTTGATCCATTAAAACCACATTGTCCGCAGTGATCGACCAAAGCAGAATGCCATCCGATTCTAAAAGCTGCGCAATTTTTTCACGCACACGACTATTGGCAATCGCAATTTGCACATATTTTTCAGAAGCAGATTCATTTAGAAACGCTTGGTAATTCATGGCACGATGACCATTGACCAAAACAGTGTCTGTTAACGCATCATCGATAAAGATAATTTCAGACGCATCACCTTTACGTGCCAATTGCTGACGCGCGACAGGCATCAGGCTACGCCCACAACCTGAAGCGCCATAAATTGCATAAAGTGTTGTCATTATTTTTGTTCCGGTGTGCCGGTAAATTTGGTCATGGTCGCTTCACCTTCAGCACTGATATCATCCTTTGCAATGACTTTTTTTATGGTTTTCAGCATGATTTTAAAGTCGAGCCATAGAGATTGATTTTCAACATACCATGTATCAAGCTCGAATTTCTTTTCCCATGAAATGGCATTGCGACCATTCACTTGAGCATGTCCTGTGATGCCCGGACGCACGTTATGACGCTTGGCTTGCTCACGATTATAGAGCGGTAAATATTCCATCAACAGTGGTCGTGGTCCGACAATACTCATATCGCCTTTAATCACATTCCACAGTTCAGGCATTTCATCCAAACTGGTGGCACGGAGCATTTTTCCGAATGCAGTCAGACGCTCACTGTCAGGTAAAGGATTACCTTCCACATCGAGCGCATCTTTCATGGTCCGAAACTTCACCATTTCAAAAGGCTTGCCATGCAGACCCGGACGTACCTGACGGAATAAGACAGGCGAACCTAAATTCTTTTTCACCTTATAAGCCACCAAAGCATAAACAGGAGACAGCAGCACCAGCGCAGATGATGCAATAACAATATCCAATAAGCGCTTTAACATGGTTCACTCTTAAGATTAGATGAAGATGGGGAAATGGTATCCATTTCTAGCAATGATTATACCCTGTTCGACGCCATCAGATTTGTAAAATATTTCAACGATCAAAGGGACTCAAGTATTCCCCATTCTAAAAGCTGCCAAACCATATAGCCGCTTAGAGATCGGTCCAACGACGATTGACTGCATGACCCGGGTTATTCATGCTGATCACTTTCGCGTAGTTTCCTACCGCAGTTGCATTTTCAGGAATGTCTTTCGTCACAACGCTGCCCGCACCGATAGTGGCATTATTGCCAATTTTGACATGCTCAATGATGCAAACATTCGGCCCAATATAAACATTGTCACCAATTTCTGCTGCTTGACGGCCGCCATTGGCACCAATCGTTGTAAATTGCGATAAATTTACATTATTGCCAAGCACAGTCGTAGGGTTAACAACCAGCGGCCCGCCATGACCAATAAACAGACCATATCCAATTTGAGTTGTGGTATGAATATCTATGCCGTACTGCTTTTTTTTATAATAATAAATGGGATAAGCCAACTTTGCCCAAAAAGATTTTGCACTGGCCAAACGCAGCCAAAATGAAAAATTAAAACCACGATTGAAAAAATAAGTTTTTAAAAATGTTTTAAAACTGACATGGCCGGTATAACGGTATAAATCACTTTTTATATATTTTAAGGTCATCTGGATCGCCTCTTAAATTGGGTAAATCGCCTTTAATGAATATCCATTTCAGCCATCATGTGCTTATTCACTTGATGCACATCATATTTATTCAGCGCAATTTCTCGCGAACGCTGTCCCATATACTCAATCAGTTTTGGATCTTCAATAAAGTATTGCATGCATTGCACCAAATCATCTACAGACTTCACTCCGACCAAATAACCATTCACACCGTGCGATACCGTTTCACGACAACCTGGTGCATCGGTGGTAATAATAGCCCGTCCCATAGCCATCGCCTCTAATACCGTACGTGGCGTGCCTTCACGGTAGGATGGCAATACATATACTGAACTTTGGGCAATAGCCGGTCTGACATCACTGAGTTTCCCCCAATATTTGAGGCGACCATCGGCAATCCACGTATCGAGTTCTACTTGCGAAATGGCAGATGGATTGTCATCAATCCAACCGACCAAATGAAATTCCGATTCAGGATATTGTGCTTTGATGATGCGCGCCGATTCAGCATATTCACGTACGCCTTTATCACCTAAAAGGCGTGCAATGAGTAAGAATGAGACTTTGACCTGCCCTTGTTCATTTTTGGGTAAAGGCATAACATCAAAGTCTTGCACATTCACCCCTGAGCCATTCACCACTACAGTCGGTTTACTAACATCCAGTAAGTGCATCTCTTGGAACAGCTTTAAATCATCTGGGTTTTGAAAAAAGACTTTATCGCTACGTTTGAGCGCTTGTGCATATAAGCCATGCACCAGCTTTTGAAACAGACTACGCTTGCCAGATTCCACATTTTGAAAGGCATAGCCCAGACCTGTAATTAAAGCAAAACGATGCGGTACTTTCGCAAGCCATCCAGCCAGCGTGCCATAAATCACAGGTTTAATAGTATAAGACAGCACATACTCAGGCTGAATTTGACGGATCTTCTGATAGAGATGTTTTAACAGTTTTAAATCCGACAGCGGATTGGTGCCTGTGCGCTGCATGGGAATTTCATGCAGATGATAGCCAAGGGCTTGCAGTTTTTGCTGTTCTTCAGGGAATGATGCGAATTCAGGCGCCATAATATGAATTTCGTAGCCTTGTGCATGAATAGCTTCCAACAGTTTCCCTCGGAAATTTAAAACAGAAGGCAAAAAACTGCTGATCATCAGAAATTTCAACGGCTTTGCTCCCAAACTTGCATATATTGCTGACTCACTTTCTCAATACTGAAATGTGCTTCTACGCGCTCACGCACGGCTTGTTTCAACTGCAATTTTTCATCATTGCTTTGCTGCACATAATTTAAAATTGCTTGCGTCAATGCAGCCGAATTACGCGGCGGTACAATTTCGCCAAGCTCTTGCACAATATATTGCGCATCACCTACATCGGTGCTGATACAAGGCAAACCTGATGCCATGGCTTCGACCAACACATTCGGAAAACCTTCGGTAATTGAAGTCATGAGGAATGCATCAATCGATTGATAAAAAGCAGGCATATCTGAGATTTGATCCAATAAATGGACTTTTTGACTATCCAATTGATATTGATCGAATAAAGCCTTTACTTCAGGATTCTCTAAACTCGCGCCGCTACCTGCAATTTTAAAGATGATGTGTTGATCCTTGAGTAAGCCCATCGTTTCAAACAAATAGGGGTAGCCTTTGGCCGTGTGATAACGCCCTGCAAAACCAATCACGGTTGGTTCATGCAATTGGGGATTAGGCTGAAATTTATCAAGAAACACGCCATTGGCAATCACTTGGCTATTGCCATTTTTAAAGCCGAAGGCCTGATGCTGCTGCATAGACGAATGCGCACAATAAATAATAGCACTAGGTTGCTGTGACAGTATTTTGCTTATGCCCAAGGCAATCTTGGTGCTGATTGATTCATCTTTAGGAGAAGCAAGAGAATGATGAATACCCCATACGACCTTTGGTTTTTTCGCTAAACCAATAACACTGAGACTGGTCAATGCATTGGCATGGTACATCCAGCATTGCACCGTTGCGGGCTGTAGCTTTTTGAGTAATGCGCGCAGCTGACTCACCGTACTCAGCGTATTTAAACCATTCCAACCGAGCGCATAATGCGACTGACAACGTTCTAAAGTACTTTGATACACCTTGGAAGTTTTCATCAGTGCAATGATCACGTGCTGATAGTCATGCTCAGTTTGCTGAATTAAGCGTGCCAACATCATTTCGGCACCCCCCACGCCTGCAAAGTTGGTGATCACATGTACCATCAACGGTTTGCTCATGTTGCAGACTCCATCATGTTTAAGTACTGCTTCAATACCGTTGCCTTGTGGAATTTCTGAATATGCGCTTCAAAATCAGCTTCTTGATATCGCACATAATCTGCAAATATCGCTTGCTGCATCGCATGGGTTAAACCTGCTTGATCATTACATTCAACCAATAAACCAAACTTAGAGTTTTCTAGAATTTCCATTGGTCCACTTGGACAGTTGGTACTCACCACTTTCACTTTAGAGGCTAAGGCTTGAATAAGTACACCCGGCAAGCCTTCCCAATTCGAGCTTAAAACAAATAGCGATGCATATTTAAAATAAGCGTATGGATTGGCATCAAAGCCCGGCAAATCCACCACGTCTTTTAAACCCAATTCAGCAACTAAAGCCTCAAACTCTGCACGCAGTTCGCCCTCACCTAAAATCAATAATCGGGTTTCAGGATGCTGATCATGCAAGGCTTTAAAGGAGCGGATCAGAAAACCAAAGTTCTTTGCTTCAGTGAGACGCCCCACTGCCAAAATCACTTTATGGTCACCATTTAAAAATTTGTGTGTGACTGGTGCTTTGAGCTTTTCAAAATAGGCATCGTCCAATACAGGGTTATAAATGGTGCTCAGGTTATTTTTCTTATAGCTGTAGTATTCACGAAAATCTGTTTCTACGCCTTTCGAGACACAGACCACTTGCTGTGCTATGGGATAAGTCCAATTCACCAAAGTTTTCAGCAAAAATTTGGCAAGACCTTGCAATTTTAAGTTTTTGGACGGCGTAGATACTTCACGGAAGATTAATCGCGTTTTAACACCTGCGAGTCTTTTCGCAATACCTGCCACAATATTGGTGTGGGTTTGCGTTGCCACCAAGCAGTCGTATTGCTCAGCTTTCATTTTTATTTTTAAAGGCGTGATGCTATTTATCACCCGACCGCAATTAAAATTCACCAATTGAATTTTCGGGCTGACTTCAGGCAACAGCTTAGCTTTATCACCTGTGACATTACACACGCCCAAATGAATATTTAGACCTTGTTCCGCAAAGCTGTTGGCGAGTTGAATGACTGTACGTTCTGCACCGCCACCGCCCAAGCTCGGCAAAAAGAACATGACTTTATTCAACATATGCAGACCTAAATTTTATGAAATGGGAAAATATTAAAAGTGGTTTTTTGAGGCTTGAATCGCCATGGCACGCTCAACACGCTCACGATAATCCGTGATACCTGCCAGCTCACTATCACTGGCACAGGTGCTTTGAATTTTGGCTTGATAGTCGACAAAACTGGATACCACTTTGGCAGGTACGCCAATCGCCACGCTGTGATCAGGAATGTCTTTGGTCACCACCGAGCCTGCCCCAATCACCACGTTGGAGCCAATGCTTACACCCGGCATTACAATAGTATTGACCCCAATAAATACATGAGAACCGACTTGAATCGGCGCAAAGCGTTGATAGCGCTTCCCTTGCTCATCTTTGACTAAACAGGTACTGCCATCATGGGTAATAAATTTCACTCCTGAAGTGACCGTCACATGATCGCCAATACTGACCAAGAACGGTTCCGAGCCCCAACTTTTAATATAGATTCGGCAGTTTTCACCAACTTTCACACCTTTTTTACGTGCATAAGCCACACTGCCTTTTACCATAAAATAAGCTAAATCAAACAGCTGTCGAAAAGCAGAAACCATAAATGACATACACAGTACCTGAATGAGGCGGGGCAACTTAAAAGGAGGAAAATAAGTCAGCTATTTTACGCTGAAAATCTACTTTACGATATGGAAACCGCAGTCACGATACAGGATGAAAAAAAAGATCAGAGCGATTTGATTTTTTTAACAGGACTACCGACATAGACACCTGATTCATCCAAAGGTTTCGAGACGAGGCTACACGCGCCAATCACCGAATCACTTGGAATTTTCACACCATCAAGTACCGTCACCCGTGCACCAAGCCAAATATTTTCACCCAAACTGACCCCTTGTTTGGTAATTGCGTCTTTCACCAACACGTCAGGTTCACCAAATTTATGATTACTGGCAATGATGATGCTTTGCGTGCCAATACGGGTGTTATCGCCAATGCTCACACCTCCACAGCCATTGATATAGGACTTAGAATTGATACTGACATCTTTACCAATTGACACCTTGCCACCAAAGCATTTGATATAGCAGTTTTCACCAATAAAACTGTTATCCGCGATTTCTAAGCTCGCACCTTGCTCGACAATTAAACTGACATGATCGCCAATATAAACATTGTTGCCAATCTTCACTTGTCCGCTAATATCGACCGTACAGGCTTTGCCGAAATAACGAAATTTGGAGCCAAAAGCCACATTATAAAATTGCTGACGGGATTGTGCAGTGAACCAATTCATCAGTTTTAACAGTTTAAAAAACATCAGCTTTTGTTTCTCCACACCACATATAAAATGGCAAAGTTATAAATGATCAGTGCTACAGGCACCGCAAGCAACATATATACTTTATCAGCAAAGACTGCATAGAAGCCTGCAAATAAAGCGAACTTAATCATGAGTTCTACGATTTGTAACTTAAACAGCACTTGGCTATTGCGCTTAGCAATCAGAAAAGCTGAGCTTGGCGGATTACAGAAAATCGCCCAATAGCCCAAAGCTAGAATTTGGAAATAGCTCGAAATACCCACCCATTCACTGCCAAAAACCCATAAATATAAAGATTCAGGCAATACAAAGACCGAAGCAAATAACGGCAGTGAAACTAAACTCAGTAGTACACTTGCTTTTAACGCATTTTGGTTTGAATCCACATCTTTAAATTTGCGAATAAAAAATTGACGCAGGGTTTGTGAAATTAGATTGATCGGGACACGTAAAGTCCGCTCAACGATGGCATAGAAACCCATCGCCTGCACACCGACAAAATGCGACACCACATAATACGGCAAGTTATGCGAAAAACTATTCAGCAAGGCATGCGGTGTATTGGCGTAAATGAAATCTTTATAATTTTTAAACGCATGCCAACTGACTTGATAGAGCTGATACTTCAATAGGTAGAGCAACATCGCCACAATCATCAGGATCGAACTGACATTGTAGCTATTGACCAGACTGATCTGCATGAACAGTGGCAAACTCAGTTGCACTGCAACGACGATCGCACTTCTAAAAATATTTAAACCTGCACAAAAATATTCTTTGTGTGCTGAAAATTTGTAATTGTATAAGCTTTGAATCAGGGTATTGGCAAGCACGCCTGTGGCAACTGCGGTTGCCATTTCAATATTTAGAATAAAACTAATAACAATGCCGCTAACAATCGCGATGAAAGTTGAAAATACTACCCCTTCAAAGATCAGGCTTTTTTTATCACCTTCTTCGGCAACCAATAAAGCTTGATCAAGACGTAAATTCGCCACCGTCGATATAACACTGACTATCGCCAATGCAATCCCGTAAGCCCCAAAGTCAGCAACAGAATATAGGCGTGTTAAAACAGGAAGTGCGATAAATGTCATTATCGCACCTGCCAGTAAACTTAAGGTAATCAGCCCAATCGACTGATACTTTGCGAAAATTTTCGCAATCATCTGTTCAATATCATTTTAAGTTGTTTACGTACCAACGCATCGCCAGTTGAATGCCTTCGGCAATTTTGAACTGCGGTGCATAACCCAAGCCTTGCTCAATTTTGGCAATGCTGGCTTGTGAATGACGTACATCACCAGCTCGGAAATCACGGTACACAGGATCGCGCTCAAAGTTCACCGCATTTTCAGCAAGTGCCACCTGAATGGCACGATATAACTCATTCAACGTAGTACGGTCACCCACAGCCACGTTATACACTTGGTTTTTCGCTTCATCCGATGCTGTCGCCGCTAAAATATTGGCTTGAACCGTATTATCAATAAAACAGAAATCACGACTGGTTTCACCATCACCATTGATGAAGACATCTTCACCAGCGATCATCGATGCCGTCCATTTCGGAATCACGGCGGCATAAGCACCATTTGGATCTTGACGCTGACCAAAGACATTAAAATAGCGTAAACCAATCGCTTTAAAACCGTAGCTACGTGCAAAAACATCTGCATATAGCTCATTGACGTACTTGGTCACGGCATACGGTGACAATGGATTACCAATGTTTTCTTCAACTTTTGGCAATGCAGGATGATCACCATAAGTCGAACTGCTGGCTGCGTATGTAAAGCTGGCAACCCCCGCATCACGCGCAGCAGTGAGCATATTTAAGAAACCACTGATATTGGTGTCATTGGTGGTGATCGGATCGGCAATCGAACGCGGTACAGAACCTAAAGCAGCTTCATGCAAGACATAATCCACGCCAACACAGGCTTTTTGGCAGTCGGCAAATTGGCGAATATCGCCTTCAATAAAACTAAATTTTGCCCATTGTTCAGCAGTGACTAAGCTTTGCACTTCATCCAAATTATGCTGATGCCCTGTGGCAAAGTTATCTAAACCCACTACGGTTTGATTCAGCTTGAGCAATGTTTCGAGAAGATTCGAGCCAATAAAGCCCGCAACACCTGTGACCAGCCATGTTTTAGGCGCTGTTTTAAGGTTTTCACATACCTGTTGATATTGATTCATTTTGGTATGGCCCTCTTACAAACGAAGATCAGATTCAGCTTGAGATAACACGTATTTCAAGTCATATAATACATGCTCAGATTTACCCAAAGCACGGATCGCATCTGCACCCATGGCTTTAAACTGTTCATGTGCAACCGCTAAAATTACTGCATCATATTTGCCATTTTCCAGCGCCCGCACAGGGCTAATACCGTACTCATGTTCTGCCTCAGTCGCATCCACCCAAGGGTCATAGACATCGGCATCGATATGATATTCTTTCAGTTCTTTCACAATATCAATGATGCGGGTATTGCGGATATCTGGGCAATTTTCTTTAAAGCTTAAGCCTAAAATGAGGACTTTGGCATCTTCTACTTGAATGCGTTTTTTCAGCATGGCTTTCACCAACTGAGTGACCACATATGCGCCCATGCCATCATTTAAACGGCGGCCTGCCAAAATAATTTCTGGGTTATAGCCAATCGCTTGCGCTTTATGGGTTAGGTAGTACGGGTCAACCCCGATACAGTGACCGCCCACAAGACCCGGACGGAAGGGTAAGAAATTCCATTTCGTACCTGCTGCTTGCAGCACCGCTTCAGTATCAATGCCCATTTTATTGAAAATCAACGCCAATTCATTAATTAAAGCTATATTCACATCACGCTGGGTGTTTTCAATCACCTTGGCTGCTTCTGCAACCTTAATGCTGGCTGCTTTATGTGTGCCTGCCTCAATAATCAGGTTATAAACTGCATCAACATAATCAGCAACTTCTGGTGTTGAACCCGAAGTAATTTTTAAAATATTGGTCACACGGTGCAGTTTATCACCCGGGTTAATACGCTCAGGGCTATAGCCTGCATAAAAATCCTGATTGAATGTTAAACCTGAGTTCTTCTCTAAAACAGGAATACAAACTTCTTCCGTTGCGCCAGGATAAACCGTTGACTCATAGACAACCACATCACCTTTTTTCAACACTTTTGCAATGCTTTCTGAAGCTTTCACCAATGGGGTTAAATCTGGTTGTTTATATTCATCAATCGGGGTTGGAACAGTAACAATAAAAAAATTACAGTCCTTTAAGTCTTCTAAATTTGCGCTGTAACTTAACTGAGCCGACTGTGCTAACTCTTCAGGAGAAACTTCTAAGGTATGATCACGTCCGCTACGCAATTCATCAATACGCTTCTGATGAATATCAAAGCCCACCACGGGAACTTTTTTTCCAAACTCAACAGCTAGCGGTAAACCGACATAACCTAATCCGATTATGGCAATTTTTAATTCGGAGAGTTGTAACATACTGAAGCCTATGTCATCGATGAATCATCAATCATCGTTATGTTGTAAATAGCGCTAAATTATATCAGAAAATCAAATTTCGATTGTGTAATGATGTTCTATGACGACTGTAATTTTAATCAAAAATATTTATAGTATTAAACAATTCACCCTATAAAACCAACATTGCATATTTAAAAAAATTCAAATAACAACTAGATCTTTAAAAAGATATTCATCCATACAAGTGTTGATTAAACTTACGATTTAAAACAAATGTAAAACTATATTCTACAAGGTGAATAGTATAAACTTAACATTCTAAAATGAGTAATTTGGGTACTTAAACCCGTATTTCAATTCAATGATTCAAATATTTTATAAATAGGATTTGTATTCGAGTGAGTTACTATCGTTATAGCTGTATGTTAGCTTTGAGTCTAAGTATGACGGGTTGTGCCATTACTTCAGGCTTACAAACCTATGACCTTCCTAAAGAAGGCACATTTCAGACTGATTTAGGCTCGACAGTCAATGTTATTAAACTAACTCAAGAAAATTTAGTTGCTGTTCAACCCGCCCAAGTAAATCAGCAAAATTTTGCCCATCTATTCAATCAACAACAAAAAAGTTATCGCCTAAACTCAGGTGATATTTTATCTATTTATTTATGGGCATACCCTGAAATTACACCACCCACAAATACAATTAACAATCAAGATGCCATTATTTCTAATGGCTATCAAATTGATCAAAGTGGCTATATCCAATTTCCAATTATTGGCCGATATAAAGCTGCAGGAAAATCGCTGACACAAGTCAATCAGGAATTACGCAGCCAACTTGCTCGTTACTTAAAAACCCCAGATGTGATTGTTCGCGTACTTTCCTACCAAGGACAACGTTTTTCGGTTCAAGGTAATGTAATGAAAGGTGGTCAGTTTAATCTAACCGATCAGCCGACAAGTATTTATACTGCTTTAGGTATGGCGGGCGGAGTAAACAGTCAATTTGGTGACAATGCATCTTTAACCTTAGTTAGAAATGGTCAAAGTTATGTACTCAATAGTATTGAACTTGAAAAAGCTGGATATTCTTTACACAACTTACTCATCAAACCGAATGACACAATTTATGTCAACTCACGTGAAAACCAAAAAATTTATGTGATGGGAGAGTCTGGCAAAAACCAATCGTTACCAATGCGTGAACAAGGCATGAGCCTCAGTGATGTCCTGGGGGAAAGTCTAGGTATTAACTCACTTTCAGCAAGTCGAGGTAAAATCTACGTAGTGCGTAGCGATGTAAATAGCCCGATGACTGAAATTTACCATTTAGATTTAACCAGTATCGGTGACTTTGGGCTCGCTAACCAGTTCAAAATGCGCAGCAATGATATTGTCTATGTTGATGCATCTGGTTTAGCTCGCTGGCAGCGTGTAATCAATCAAGTGATTCCTTTCTCAAATATGATCTATAACATGGACAGATTGGGCCAATAATGTTATTTAAAAATATTTTGGTGGTCTGTGTAGGTAATATTTGCCGAAGCCCTATGGCAGAATATCTCCTAAAAAAAGCTCATCCCGATCTGAATATTTATTCAGCGGGAATCTCAGGTATGATTGGACATGCAGCAGATGAAAAAGCTCAATACTGTATGCAAAAAATTGGCATCGATATGAGTGGACATATTGCCCAAAAATTAAATGCTGAACTGATCAAAAAATCAGATTTAATTTTGGTCATGAGTTCAAATCAACAAAAGCATATTGAACAGACATGGCCATTTGCAAAGGGAAAGACTTTTCGTTTAGGTCATTGGCAAGGTAAAAATGTTCCCGATCCATACCAGCATGATCAGGCCTTTTTTGACCAAACTTCACAATTGATCCAGTCTTGCGTTGCGGATTGGACTAAACATATTTAACTTTTGATGTACGATTATGAGCCAAAATACCAATACAGAAGATACAATTGATTTAAAAGAATTATTTTTCTCTCTGATTGCACAATGGAAGTTAATTGCTTTATGTGTAATTTTAAGTCTCGTTTGTGCCCTGCTTTATTTAAGAACCACGCCTGATACCTACGCAGTAAATGCACTGGTACAGGTTGAGGAAAGTAAAGGAACTTCAGCAGCACTCTTGGGTGATCTATCAAGCATGATTGATCAAAAACAACCTGCCCAAACAGAAATTGAGATTCTTAAATCACGCTTAGTTCTAGGTACTGTGATTCAAAATTTGCATCTTGATCTTAAAGTTTCGGGTACAGAGAATTCATTTATTGATCGCCTATTTTCTCCACATGAATATGTCACAGAATATAAAAATAAATCAGTAACTTTTAAAGACGATGAAAAAAGTTTTGAAGTCCGTCAATTTAATGTGCCTAACGTATATCGTGATAAAGACCTCAGTTTAAGCTTCGAAGATAATCTCATTACACTGATAGATACCGAAACTGAAGAAAAAATTCTGACTGCGAAGCTCAATCAAGCGAATTCATTACATACCACTGATGGATCGTGGGATATTTCGATTTTTACCCGCGACAAGTTAAAAGATCACTACCTAATTCAAAAGCAATCTTTACCTGCTGCAGTTGATAATATTTTAGAGAATTTTTCGGTTGCTGAAAAAGGGAAAATGACCGGTGTCCTTGGATTAAATTATCAGGGTCAAGATAAAGAACATATTACCCAAGTACTCAATTCAATTTTAGCAGCCTATAGCCAGCAAAATATTGAACGCAGTTCAGCTGAAAGTGCACAAACTTTAAAATTCTTGGATGAACAACTCCCTGAATTGAAACAACAGCTTGATGTCGCAGAACGTGAATTTAACAAATTCCGTCAAGAGTTTAATACTGTCGATGTCACTAAAGAATCTGAGCTATATTTAACTCAAAGCGTCACTCTTGAAACTCAAAAAGCTGAATTAGAGCAAAAAGTTGCTGAAGCTTCTGCAAAGTACACCAGTGAACATCCTGTGATGCAACAAATGAATGCTCAATTGGGTGCAATCAATAGCAAAATTGGTGAACTGAATACCACCTTAAAAAAATTACCAGACTTACAGCGCCGTTATTTACAACTCTATCGTGAAGTTGAAGTAAAACAACAACTTTATACAGCGTTGTTGAATTCTTACCAACAGCTTCGTATTGCGAAAGCTGGTGAAATTGGTAATGTCCGCATCGTTGATACTGCAGTAGAGCCAATTGAACCTATTAAACCTAAAAAGTTAATTGTCCTTATACTCTCGCTATTTGTCGGTGGCTTTATTGGTGTATTAATTGCTCTTGTTCGCAATATGCTTCGCTCAGGAATTAAAGATTCTTCAGAAATTGAAAATAATTTGGATCTTCCGGTTTATGCCACTGTGCCACGTTCGCCTGTTCAAGAAAGCCGTATTAAACTCTTGAAGAAGAAGAAAACAATTCCTGTTCTTGCCGTTAAAAATAGCGATGATATTGCAATTGAAAGCCTGCGCAGTATGCGTACTGCCATTCACTTTGCACTGACATCTGCAAAAAATAACCTGATCATGATTTCGGGGCCAGCACCAGAAGTTGGTAAATCGTTTATTTCAACCAACTTAGCTACGATTCTTGCGCAAAGCGATAAACGTGTTTTAATTATTGATGCCGATTTACGTCGTGGTTATTTAAATAAATACTTCAATCATGACAACCAACCAGGTCTTTCTGAGTATTTAAATGGCCAGCGTGATCTAGAAAGCATCATTAAAACCACTGAAATTCCAAATTTGAGTGTGATTACTCGTGGTAAAAGCCCTTCTAATCCATCTGAGCTTTTAAGTTCTGGTAAATTCAAAGAATTCTTAGATTTGATTTCACCGATGTTCGATCATGTGATCATTGATACCCCTCCTGTACTTGCAGTGACAGACGGTATCATTATTTCGCAATTTGCTGGCGTGAATCTGGTGATTGCTCGTTATGCCAAAACTCAGTTGAAAGAATTAGAGTTAACCGTGAACCGCTTTGAACAAGTGGGTGTGAAGGTCAATGGTATTATTCTAAACGACATTCAACGTAGCTCAGCTGGTTATGGTTATGGCTATAACTATTCTTATGGTTATAAAGCTTCAAAAGACCAAGACTAATTCAAGCCTATTCAAAAAAGCCACCGAATACGGTGGCTTTTTTTATTTTCGAAATTTATGTTGCATGCATCATTCTGTATAAAAAATGTTTTATATATTCATACCGTTATAGTATAAAAATAAGAACATGACTATGATGATCTTTCCTGCACCTTACCTGATCATAGAGATAGGTAAGCGCTGAACAGGAAAAGTCTGCTAGAATTTCAGCAACTTTTTACATATAAAATAATTGTGGGAAAATATATGAGTAAGGCCCTACCTATCGCTGTCGCTGTATTACTCGGCGGTGCCGCACTTGTTCCTGTTTACTATGCAACTAAAACACCTGCTACGCAATCAGCAACATCAACTCAACCAGCTGCAAATGCTTCTGCTGTCGCTAAAATCAGTTATGCACTTGGTTATGAAGTTGCCCATCAAACGCCTCCAGAATTAGATATTGATAGCTTTGTCACTGGCGTTCGTGCGGGTCATGCTCGTGCAAAACCTGCATATACTGAAGAAGAATTACAAAAAGCATATGCTGAGTTCCAGCAAGAAATGCAAAACAAGCAGCTCGAAAGCAATAAGCAAGCACAAAGTAGCAGCGATAATTTCTTAACAGAAAACAAAAGTAAAGCTGGGGTTAAAACCACTGCTTCTGGTTTACAGTACCTAACAACGAAAGAAGGTACAGGGAAACAACCGCAAGCCACATCAGTTGTTAAAGTTCACTACACAGGTAAGTTAGTAGATGGCACAGTATTTGATAGTTCAGTACAGCGCGGCGAGCCAATTGAATTCCCATTGAACCAAGTAATTCCAGGTTGGACTGAAGGTCTACAGTTAATGAAAGAAGGCGGCAAAGCCACTTTGTATATTCCTTCAAACCTAGGTTATGGTGCTCAAGGTGTTCCAGGAACGATTCCACCGAACAGTACTTTAATTTTTGATGTAGAACTCATTGAAGTTAAATAATAAAACCGGTACAGGAGAGCTTTTCGCTCTCCTGCTTTATTTTGAGACTCGGTCATGAAATTACAGATCAGTATGTTGTGTTTGGCACTCTGCTCAAGCACTGTATTTGCCAAAGATGTCAGTAATAAAAGTAGTGCTGCAGAACAAGTCGGTTATAGTTTTGGTTATTTAATGGGACGCAGTAATGCTGAATCCATTAAGGATTTAGATATTGATGCATTTGTTGCAGGTTTAAAGGCAGCATCTAAAGGTCAAGCTTCGTCATTAACAGATGAAGAAATGACCCGTGCCTTAACCCAATATAAAAAGCAAACCGAAGCGAAACAACTGATTGAACTGAAGCAAAAAGCGGATGCGAATGCCACCATTGGTTCAGCTTTCCTTGCTGAAAATGCCAAAAAACCAGGTATTCAGGTCACGAAATCTGGCCTGCAGTATCAAGTCATTCAAGCCGGCAAAGGTAAGTCACCCAAAGCCAATTCAACAGTGAAAGTTAACTATGAAGGGCGCTTAATTGATGGCACTGTTTTTGATAGTTCAATTGCACGTAACCAACCTGCGATGTTCCAAGTGAGTCAAGTCATTCAGGGTTGGACGGAAGGTCTACAGTTGATGAAAGAAGGTGCAAAATATCGCTTCTTCATTCCTGCAAATTTAGGCTATGGTCAAATTGGTTCAGCAGACGTCATTGAGCCAAACAGCACGCTGATTTTTGATGTAGAGCTCATTGAAGTTCTCCCGAAATAACAATACTCCCTTCAGGAGCATCGACAAATCTCGGTGCTCCTCAATATTTCATCGTTCCATTATTTTCTTTTACAATTTTTTTGATTGATTTGACTTAAAATTCACATTGATATCTTATATTTATTTCACAAAAACTCATTTCCCTTTATCTTATATCTTCATCAACTGCGTAGCCGCACATAAGGATTTGACCATGACCGTTAAAATTAAGACTCGCGAAATTCAATATACAGCAGCTGATGGAACTCAACTTTTTGGCTATTTTGCCGCACCAGAGTCAGACACTGCGGTCGCAGGTGTGTTAGTTGCCCCTGAATGGTGGGGACGCAATGAATATACCGAACAACGTGCGCGCGAATTGGCTGAACAAGGCTATGCTGCTTTCGCTTTGGATATGTATGGTGACAAAAAAGTCACTACAGATGCCAAGCAAGCTTATGAATGGATGATGCAAACTTTTGATCATGCCGACACCATTGTGACCCGTGCGTCTGCTGCATTAAACACTTTGGCACAGCAAAAAGAAGTAAATGCAGATAAACTCGCAGCTATAGGCTTTTGCTATGGCGGAAAAGTCGTGCTGGATTTAGCTCGTTCAGGTGCTGCATTAAAAGCTGTGGTGACCTTCCATGCAACACTTGCTACAGCGACTCCTGCACAAACAGGACAAGTCCAAGCAGAGATTTTAGTGCAACATGGTGAGCTCGACTCGATGGTGAGCTTAGATGATGTTGCAACCTTTAGAAATGAAATGGATGCTGCCCAAGTGCAGTATCAAATCAATATTTTTGAAGGTGCAAAACATGGCTTTAGCAACCCGATGGCGGATGAACGCGCCAAAGCAAACGGCGTAGATTTAGCTTATAACGCTGCTGCAGAACAACAAAGCTTAGCGGCCATGTATGCTTTGTTAGCACGCCAGCTTAGTTCTTAAAGCGCTAAGAACCAATACCAATATTTAATTTATAAAAATGAGGAGAGCACAATGACAGAACTCAATTGTCCATATTGCAATTTTGACGAATATGACGTGATTGCAAAAAATGATTTTGGTGTTGTACTTCCTGAACCACATACACTGTCTAAAGGGCATGCTGTCATTGTCCCGCTACGTCATGTTGGTTCATTTTTTGAAATTACTGATAAAGAACGTAAAAGTTTAATGTCCTTACTTGAACAAGCGCGTAATGAATTAAATTTACGCTATCAACCTACTGGCTTTCATATTGGGTTTAATGATGGACAAGTTTTTGGCGAAGCCACTGAACATGTGCATATTCACATTATTCCACGTTATGAAAACCAAACATTGGCGCTCGATACCCGCTGGGGCTTTAAAAGCTAAACTTTAAAAATTCACACTCACTAAGGAGCTTCGGCTCCTTTTTTGATGGCCACTATTTTTGCATTTCCCCTGATATACAGTTTTCGTTTTGAACAAAAAGAATGACTATTGAAAGATGTATACTAGGCAGGTTTTTTCAATTTTGACTGTATTGCATGTTTAACTTTTCTGATGCCCTTCTCGACTGGTTTGATGTCCATGGTCGTCATGACTTACCGTGGCAAGTGAAGGATGACCCTTACAAAGTGTGGGTTTCAGAAATTATGCTGCAACAAACCCAAGTCAAAACTGTCCTACAATATTTTGATCGATTTATTCAACGGTTTCCGACTGTTGAAGATTTAGGCCATGCCTCTTGGGATGATGTGGCGCCCTATTGGGCTGGCTTAGGCTACTATGCACGGGCTCGGAACTTACACAAAGCCGCGGGTATTGTTGCACGTCAGGGACATTTTCCAAGCAATCTTGAGCAGTGGATGGAGCTACCGGGCATCGGCCCGTCTACTGCGGGTGCGCTGATGTCTTTGGGTTTAAGACAATATGGCGTGATTATGGACGGCAACGTCAAGCGAGTATTGTCTCGTTTCTTTGCTATAGAAGATGATTTATCGAAACCTGTACATGAACGGGCCATGTGGCAACTGGCGACAGAGCTCTGCCCCACTGAACGCAACCACGATTATACCCAAGCGATTATGGATCTGGGTGCAACGGTATGCACGCCGAAAAAGCCGCTCTGTTTATATTGTCCCATGCAACAGCACTGCAAAGCACATGCTCAGGGTTTAGAAACTGAATTACCTTATAAAAAGCCTAAAAAGCCTGTTCCAGTGAGAGAGGCTCAAGTCATGCTGATTCAATCTGCAGGAGAATGGCTGTGGATACAACGTCCGAATAGCGGTCTATGGGGCGGTCTGTGGTGTTTACCTATTTTTGATCAACCCCATGAGTTTCAATCCTACACTCAGCAACTTGGACTGAAACCTACCACCACTCAAGTGCAGATATCACATAGCTTTACCCACTTCACTTGGCTTTTAGAAGCTACTGTATTTACCGTTGCTGCCGATCAAAAAGAGCATTTAGCCATTGAATGCAACGCACAGTGGTATACCCCGATACAAGCCACTGCACTCGGTATTCCAACCGCCATGAAAAAACTTATTTCTACGCTAGAACTCGAAAGCCATTCTATGCCATAGTTTTGAACTGCTCATCAATTGAATAGGGACAAATGTGACTCAAGGATTTTTTCAGCTTCGCAAAGGGTTGTTCGGCGGTATTGGTTTTATTTTGCTTTTACTCAGCGCCTGTACGTCGACTCCACCCAAACCATCAGACAGTACATTGCCTGCTCATGAAGTGAAAAAATTACAAAACATGCGTTTATCCAATCAATTGCCTGTTCCTGTTCATCAAGTCAAACGAAGTGCGCTCAAGGATACTTGGGGCGCAGCGCGTAGCCAAGGACGAAGCCACGAAGGCATTGATATTATTGTTCCACGTGGAACAAAAGTCCTCAGTGCTACAGAAGGTTTAGTTGCTGACTTACGTAATAACAATTTGGGTGGTAAAGTGATATGGATTATGGGGCCCGCAGGTTCTTGGCATTATTATGCGCATCTTGATGGTCATAAACGTGGCTTAAACGTCGGCGACTATGTCAAAAAAGGTGATGTCATTGGCTATGTAGGTAATACTGGCAATGCTCGACATACTGCACCACATTTGCATTACGGCATTTACTTGGGTGGTAAAGGTCGCAATGCCGTTAACCCCTATCCGTATTTACGTTAATTTTAGGAAACATACATGTCAGAAGCGTTGATCAATCGTCTGGTGGAATTTGCAGAATCTGGTAATCAACAAAAAATCAGCCTCAATGGACAGTCTTATCAGGGCTGGATCATGGAGATCACTGAAGAAGCATTACTCATCAGCACCGGCTACGCAGACAAATCAGGTAAAGATGTATGGATTCAATTTGCCGATCTCGATCAAGCGGAACTGTTGTATTGGGACAATAAAAACGATCAATGGACTGTCTTTAAAATTTAAGTCAAAAGGAGCATTCAACATGACGATACAACGCTGTGCTTGGTGCTCCGAAGATCCTTTGTATATTGCCTACCACGACACTGAGTGGGCTAAACCTAGTTTTGATGAGCAGCATCTCTTTGAAATGCTATGTCTTGAAGGACAACAAGCGGGGCTGTCTTGGATCACTGTGCTGAAAAAGCGGGCCTGCTATCAGCAACATTTTTTTCAATATCCCATTGCCGAAATCGCAGCGTTGAGTGACCTACAATTACAAGAAAAATTACAAGATTCAGGTTTGATTCGCCATATCGGCAAACTCACTGCCATTCGTGATAATGCCAAAGCATGGCAACAGTTAAAAGCCCAAGGGATTCATCCAGTGGAATTTCTTTGGAATTTTGTCGAAGGTCAAATTGCCAATAATGATGTAGTTGAATATCGCAGCGCCCCTGCACAAACCGCTCAAAGTCAGGCCATGTCCAAAGCATTAAAAAAGCATGGCTTTAAATTTGTCGGCCCAACGACTTGCTATGCTCTGATGCAAGCTATCGGCATGGTCAATGATCATGAAAATCACTGTGACTTTAAATACACGCACGCAGAATGACCTCAAAAACAGAAAGGATAGAATAATGAGTGACAATACAATTCAAGCCTATGCAGCAATGAACAGTGGTGAAGCCCTTGTTCCCTACCAATTTGATGCAGGTGAATTACAAGCCCATCAGGTTGAAGTCAAAGTCGAGTATTGCGGTCTTTGTCACTCAGATATTTCTATTATCCAAAATGATTGGAAATCTTCGGTTTATCCTGTGGTCCCAGGGCATGAAGTGATTGGAACCATTACCCAACTCGGCAGCGAAGCCAAAGGACTGAAAATCGGACAACGTGTGGGCATAGGCTGGACAGCAGAAAGTTGTCAACACTGTGACCCATGTATCGATGGTCGCCAAGTGCAATGTACTGGAACCAAGACAGCGACAATCGTCGGTCATGCAGGTGGCTTTGCCGACAAAGTCCGTGCTGGCTGGCAATGGGTTATTCCGCTTCCAGATGATCTTGATCCAACCAGTGCTGGTCCTCTGCTCTGCGGCGGGATTACGGTATTTGATCCCATTTTACAGCACCAAATTCAGGCCATTCACCATGTTGCCGTGATCGGCATTGGTGGTTTAGGTCATATGGCGATTAAACTGCTCAAAGCTTGGGGCTGTGAAATTACCGCATTCAGCTCAAACTTAGATAAAACCGATGAACTTAAAGCTATGGGGGCTGACCATGTGGTGAATAGTCGTGATCTTGCCGCGATTAAAGCACAACGTGGTAAGTTCAATTTAATTTTAAGCACGGTCAATGTGACGTTGGATTGGCAAGCCTATCTTTCAACTTTGGCACCGAATGGAAGCGTTCACATGCTCGGCCTAGCACTTGAGCCAATGCAAATCCCCGCAGGTATGCTGATCAGTGGTGCTAAATCTGTCACTGGCTCATCAACAGGCTCTCCTGCAGCACTGCGTGAATTACTTCGATTCGCCGCACGTCAAAATATTGCACCTCAAATTGAAATGTATCCAATGTCTCAGGTGAATGAAGCGATTGAACGTTTGCATTCAGGAAACGTGCGTTATCGTATCGTGTTGAAAGCTGATTTTTAACGGCAAAAATCTAAGCCCAAAAAGCCTGCTGCATGCAGGCTTTTTTTTGTATGCTTTATGGACTCATTAATCTAGATGACATTTGTGTTTCTGCATTCCTTACGCACCCAATCTGCAAGCAACAAAATGGCCTGCTGAATATCTACAGACAACTCATGCCCGGCATTTAGACGAATACAGTTGTTATAACGATTGTCCTCACCAAAAATTAAACCTGGCACAATGTTGATGCCATGTTTTTGCGCATGGTAATACAGCGCCAAACTGTCTATTTGTTCAGGCATCTGCAACCACAGTGCATAACTGCCTTGAGGCCGATTTAGACGGATATCAACCCCTTGAAAAGCATCGTAAATATACTGACGATACTGCTCGACTTGCCCCATTAATTTAGGACGCAATTCAGCAAGATGTTGGCGATAAGCACGACTAAAAATCAAATCTGCAAGTCCTAACTGCAAAGGCGTATTCACCGAATCATTTTGCAAAAGTAATTTGGGACGCAAATGTTGCAAATGTGGTGGAAGACAAAACCACCCCACCCGATAAGAAGGCGACAAAGATTTTGAAATCGACGCACAATAGATCACATAGCCCGCCCGATCCCAATATTTGATAGGCAATGGTCGCTTTGCATTGAAACTACACTCCGCATAAATATCATCTTCAATCACATAACATTGATATTTTTCAGCCAGTTGTGCAATTCGTTCCTTATCTTCATTACTTAAACAAAAACCCAAAGGATTTTGAAAATTTGCAGTCAATAAGCATACTTTCGCGCCTGAATCCCGCATCGCCTGCTCTAAACGATCTAAATCAAAACCTTCCGTATTGGCAGGAATTTCAACAATTTTCCGCTTTAATAAAGCCAATAATTGCAATTGCCCGTTATAGTTCGGCGTCGGAACAATGACACTCTCCCCTTCCGCACTCAGATTTTGCAACATCACTGACAAAGCAGGCATACAACCATTGCTGATGTAAATATCATCCTTAGGCATGTAAAAACCATCTTCAGCCCAATGTGCCGACAAAGCTTCACGCAATTGTGGATGACCTTGCCGATTGTTATATAAAAAATCTTCTGGTTTACAATGCTTTAATGCCCTTTGGATTGAACGTCTGATTGCTTCAACAGGAACAAAATTGGGGGACAACTGAATTGAACCCAAATGAATCAGGCGACTATTTGCAGATGCTTCATGGATCTGAATTTGCAATTCTAAATTCGAAATTTCACGAGGTTGGGAATCAAAATCAGGATGATTCGGCACGGCAATTTGCTGGGCTTTCTGTGAGGATTGCACAAAATAACCAGACTTTTCTTTGACATAAATGAGGCCTTTGGCTTCAAGTAATTCATAGCAGCGTTTCGCGGTATTTAAACTGATCTGATGCTGCTGTGAAAATTGACGTAGCGCATACAGTCGCTGCCCTGCGGCCAATTCACCACTATAAATTTTCTGTGCCAACTGCTGCGCAAGCTGCTGATATTGAAAAGCCATCTGTACCCTTTTTTTAATCATTCTTGTATCTGTACCCATTAAGTTAACAGATTTAAGCTGATGGCATCAGGTTGATATCTCAAAAATAACGATAGGGGGACAATTAAATGAATGACTTCACACAGTTTCGAGCGGGTCTAATCATCTTCAGCACACTCACGCTTATGGCGTGCCAACCCGAACAGCACACTCAAGCTCAAAGCCAGCAAAATTTTATCTGTAAATCTTTAATTCAAGGTTTTTTGAGTGCCCAAAAACTGACGCAATATGAACTTGAGCAGATCCAACCGATCACCAGCGGCGGGTTACATCAGCAGCTATATATTTATAAATCCAAATCTGAAAACGGCATGAATATCATGCCGCAGCAAGCCAAACTTCGCTTTGCCTGTGAACAAATGACCGCGCGGCAATTTCAAATCAAGCTACATCCGCATCAATTTCCAGAACAGACCTTACTCAGTATCGAACTTCCAGAAGCACAGCACATGCAGCAGTTGACTGCTTTTCGCCTGCCTGAGATGCAAAGTCATTGATCGTTCATATTGAACTAAATCATTACTGCTGCTTATTTTAAAATTTCGGGAAATGCCGTTGCAGTTTTGCTTTTACCCAACTGCACTTTCATTTTTTGTAGCATTTGATAAGGCTGTTGCTGCACAAACATATTCACGAAACTGAGCGGAATGGAACCTTCCGGATTGGCGTAGCCATAGGTCGAAACTTTGACCTTTTGATTGCCTAAACGCTGGAAGGTCCAATCGCCCTCATAGTCGGTTAGGCGTACATAATTGGGATTGATCGGATAACCTTTTTTCACCGCTTTATTTTGGATGCTAATAATGCCCTGTGCATCTTTACGCATTTTGCCTTGTACCACCAAATCACGGTCTTTTAAGGGAAAAGGAAAATCCAACACCATATATAAACTGAATTCACCTTTCTGGTCATCGCGGGATAAGACTTTGACACTGCCCATATAAGGGACCCAATTCACTGCATTTTCCACATCTAAAATCAGGGTAACCGCTTTTTCGATGGGCACATCAAAACTGGTTTCAGCTTTGTATTGAAAGACAGGATTTTGAGCATTTTGGTAGGTCCAAACTTTAATATTATTTTTATTAATCGTGAGTTTGGCATTATCCATAGTTTTCGCTTGTACTGCCGCAGTGAATGCGACAGCACAGGCCATAAAGATGACTTTTTTCATTCCATTGATCGTCTTATTTTAATTTTATGCTGTTGTTATAACGGATTTTAACGCGCTTTTATACGTCAATATCGTTAAAACCCAGTACATCTTTCATATCGTACTTACGTGCTTCACGACCAACTACCCATGCAGCTGCACGTACTGCACCAGAGGCAAAGTTCATACGGTTGGTTGCTTTATGGGTAATTTCAACACGTTCGCCATCCGCAATAAACATCGCAGTATGTTCACCAACAATGTCACCACCACGAATCGTTTGGAAGCCAATGGTTTGACGTTCACGTGGACCCGTATGCCCTTCACGGCAATACACAGCATCTTGTTTTAAGTCACGTCCTAAAGCACCGGCAATGGCTTCGCCCCACATTAGCGCTGTACCTGATGGTGCATCAACTTTATGACGATGATGGGCTTCAATCACTTCAATATCTACAGTATCGCCAAATACTTTTGATGCCAATTCAAGAAGTTTGATTGAAACGTTTACACCGACAGAATAGTTCGCTGCATAGACCACTGGGGTTTCTGTTGCTGTTTCATCGAGATAAGCTTTTTGCTCATCATTCATACCTGTGGTACCAATGACAATCGCAACGCCTGCTTCACGGCAAAGTTTAAGATGCTGTGCCGTTGCTGCAGGTGCAGTAAAGTCGATCACGACATCACAATCTTTTAAAACTTCAGCTAGGTTACCGACAACCTTTACGCCAACCGCGCCAATCCCTGCAAGTTCACCGGCATCCGCACCGACTAAGCTACTTTCAGGACGTTCTACCGCAGCAGCCAATTGATAACCAGCTTGCTGAACCGCCTGAATTAAGATGCGTCCCATACGACCGCCTGCGCCCAAGATACCAATACGTGGAGCTGCTGACATAACATTTTCCTAATGTTGATTCGAAATTGGTCTTACTATATCAAAACTCCATGCGCAGGCTAAGTTACAAACAAAAAAATCCTGCATTTTCCGAAGGACTTTTGCAAATCAAGCTCTTCGACAGACGCTGACTATTCCCTCACCAAGTTTAGGCATTTTCACGGTATGATAGGCGCGTTCTATTGATCTTGAATATTCATGAAAACCCTATTGTATCTTTGTGCGGCAGTCTGTATTGCACTGGCATGGCTGATTCCGATTCATTACCGACCTTGGGCCACGTATACCGGTGAGCTTTATACCTTCTTTGCCCTGTTTGCCTTAGCGGCAACGTTCTTTAAAGAAAAGCTCATAGTGGCAAAAATTTCCTTGCCCCTGTTGCTCTTAGCGTTGATTCCGTTCGTCCAATTGGCTTTTGGGCAGGTGTATTATTTTAGTATCGCCTTGCTCTGTATGCTGTTTGTATTCAGCTTTTGGCTGTGTATCAATCTTGGTTTTAGCCTCTCGCAAGGTACGGAAAAACGCGAAAGAACTTTCCTATACCTGAGCTATACCTTTGTTGCTTCTGGGGTCATGACGGGGCTCATCGCAATATGTCAGTGGTTAGATTTCGACTCGTTTCTTCCTTTTGTGATGAAAGTTAGTGGAACTACGCGCCCATTTGCAAACTTTGCTCAGCCAAATAACATGGCCACGTTTCTGCTCATGTCCTTGTTAGCCTGCTTATATGTTTATGAACAGCAAAAAGTTAAAACCCGCTATTTGGTCGCTTGTGCAATTCCTATTTTAATTGGGGTCGCGCTCAGCCAATCTCGCACCTCTTGGGTGGCAAGTATCTGTGTCCTAGTCTATTTGGCTTATGCACAGAACAAAGATTATATCCGTCTTCGCTGGTTTTACAGCTTGGCCTGGTTTATGGGCTTTGTGGCACTGATTGTATTGATGCCAAAATTAAGTCAAATCATGAGCCAAATATCCGACATGAATATTCAAGAAAGTCGTGACGTAGCCGAACGTGCTAGTGGAGATATGTCTCGTTTAGCCATTTGGCAACAAATGGCGCATGCCGTAGCTGCACAGCCTTGGTTTGGCTATGGTTGGCATCAAACCAGTAGCGCGTTTGTCTCGATCTCGGACACGGTACAAGGGCCTGTATGGATTCGTAGCTCACACAACTTTATTTTGGATTTCTTATTGTGGAATGGCGCCATTATTGGTGTGCCGTTCTTGGCCTATTTCGCTTATTGGGGCATCCAATTACAGAAGTTAGCCAAGTCTGCATTATCTGTGATTGGCCTATTGATGGTCGGTGTCTTCGTTATTCATGCCATGTTGGAGTTTCCGCAAAACTACGCATACTTCTTACTGCCTGCGGGTTTTATTATCGGCATTCTTCAAGCAGCGAAATCACAGACGGCTACATTGAGTCTGTCTCCGTGGTTTATCCGCATTGTTTTCGTGATTGGCGCCGTGCTGATTACGGTGATTTATCGCGATTATGCCAATGCAGCGATTCAGCTGGGTCAGGCATCAAAATATGAAAAAACGCCAGAGAAAATCACCAACCATGAGCCGATCTATTTGCTGACGGAATTTAGACATCGGGTGGCGATTATTCGTTTAAATCCGTATTCCATCGTTTCTGAACAAACCATTCAGGATACTGAAAAATTGGTTCGCAGCTACCCTGCGAAATATCACATCATTAAATATGCACGTTTATTGGCATTTAATGGTCATGAGGCTGAAGCACGTCATCAGCTACAACGTCTTAAAAATATCTATAGGCTCGACATGAGCTATGAGAGTTTATTACCGCCTACAGCACAGCCGAAACCTTAAAACGCTCAATAAAAAAGCCTGCAATTATGCAGGCTTTTTTATAGCTAAGTTCACATCACAGCGAACTCAAGCAAATCATTTCAATTAATCAAACAAACGGTCGAAGAATGATTTTTTCTTCGGAGATGATTTATTGTCATCGCCATCCATCGTGTCTTGTAACTCTTTTAACAACTCACGTTGACGAGCCGTTAAATTTACTGGCGTTTCCACCACGATACGGCAGAGTAAATCACCTGTCATGCTGGTACGTACAGGCTTCACACCTTTACCACGTAAGCGGAATAATTTGCCAGTTTGAGTTCCTTCAGGCACTTTCAAGCTCACACGACCATCGAGAGTCGGAATTTGAATTTCTTTACCCAATGCAGCATCCGCAATGCTTACAGGCACATCCATATACAGGTCAGCGCCATCACGTTGGAAGATTTCGTGTTCACGTACCACCACTTCTACATATAAGTCGCCTGCTTGGCCATCACGGATCGCCTCGCCTTTGCCACTTAAACGTACGCGGTCGCCATTATCCACACCTGCAGGAATGGTCACTTCTAAAGTTTGCTGACGGTCAGAAACCCCTGAACCATGACATTTATTACATGGGTTCTTAATAATTTTACCTTGACCACGACATGTGCTACAGGTTTGCTGCACAGAGAAGAAGCCCTGTTGCATACGCACTTGACCGGCACCATGACAAGTTTTACAGGTTTCGACGTCGTTTGGATTTTTAGATCCTTTACCATCACAGGCATCACATGGCGCTGGCGCAGTAAAGGTAATGGTTTTTTTCACGCCTTTTACAGCTTCCTCAAGGGTAAGCTCCATAACATAGCGTAAGTCTGAACCACGGCGTGCACGTTGCTGACCACCACGGCCACCACCGCCAAATGCGCCACCGAATATGTCACCAAACTGACTAAAGATATCTTCTGCGCTAAAACCGCCACCGAAGCCACCGCCGCCGCCCATGCCGCCTTCAAAAGCTTGATGTCCCATACGGTCATACATACTACGTTTTTCGCTGTCCGATAAAACTTCATATGCTTCTGCAGCTTCTTTGAATTTTTCTTCAGCTTCTGGGTTATCTGGATTACGGTCAGGGTGATACTTCATCGCCAACTTACGGTAGGCTTTTTTAATTTCATCATCACTTGCGGTTTTAGATACACCTAAAACCTCATAATAATCACGTTTAGCCATGTCTGGCGATGCTCCTCACGGAATTTAATTTAATACTTAACTGTGGTCTGAAATTGGGGAATCAAACCATTTTTTCAAGGGGTAGGCAGGAAAAAAATAAATCGACTTAGAAAACAGCCTTATTTTTAACGAATTTGGATAGACCTTGGATCCATGCATTTAATAAATACAAAAAGGCAATCGCAGCAAAGACCACACCAATTACCGTGCATGCAGTCACCCAAAGATAGGTGTCCCAATAATAGAAAAATAAAGGAATAAACCACAGTGCGGCAAAAATGGCCATCATGGAATAAATCACGACGGTGCGCATGACCCAAAGCGCTTGGGCTTGTAGCCAAACTTCTGCAGAATCGATTTGAGTGACTTTGCGTGCAAAGCCGTAGGCAAATACACCACTAATCAGGGTAAATAAAGCGAAAAACATGAAGACATAAGAAATCGCAACATAACGGCGATACTTAGCTAAACTCTCTGCTGTCATCTGTGATTCAACCCCGTACACCACAATATGCCGCGCTGCACTTGTGGTTGTTTTACTTTTTAAAAATGTCTTTGTAGATCAGGTGCTACTATAGAGAAAAATTCAATATTTCGCACCCAATATTATGGCACTTTTAAGGATTCTGCTGAGTTTTTTTCACTTTAAACCACTGTGCATATAACGCAGGTAAAAAGAACAAGGTCAGCAGGGTCGCCACGATCAATCCACCCATAATCGCCACGGCCATTGGACCGAAGAAAATACTGCGAGAAAGTGGAATCATCGCCAATACAGCGGCCAATGCAGTCAGCACAATTGGACGGCAACGACGTACCGTCGCATTGATAATCGCATCCCAAGCCGACTCCCCAGACTGAATATCTTGTTCAATCTGATCAATCAAAATCAGTGAATTGCGCATAATCATTCCTGACAGTGCAATCGTGCCGAGCATTGCCACAAAACCAAAGGGTTTATTGAACAATAACAGGAATAACACCACGCCAATAATGCCCAAAGGTGCAGTTAAAAATACGATCATCGCCCGTGACATGCTGCGTAATTGAATCATCAACAAAGTCATGACAACTGCGAGAAATAATGGCATGCCCGCATTTACAGAAGTTTGACCACGTGCTGACTCTTCCACAGTACCGCCTACTTCGAGGAGATATCCATTCGGCATCTCTGCACGTAACTGATCAAATGAATCTTTTAACTCACCCACCACCGTTGCAGGTTGCAATTTACTGCGAATATCCGCGCGCACAGTAATGGTCGGTAAACGGTTACGATGCCAAATCAAACCTTCTTCAAAGCTATACTCAATTTTCGCAATCTGCGCCAATGGCACTGAACCACCATTGCTGGTCGGTACAGCCAAACTGCTGAGAGAACCGACATCCAATCGCTCGGCTTGATCACCACGCATCCGAATTTCAATCAGCTCTCGTTTCTCACGATACTGATTAATCACTGCACCACTGATTGAACTATTCAGGAAATTGGACAGATCTAGACTGGAAACCCCCATTTGACGTGCGCGATCTTGGTCGATGTCCAGTTTAATGACTTTGCTTGGCTCACCCCAATCCAAATGCACATTGGTGGTGTTCGGGTTTTCACTGACTTTTGCAGACACCCGTTGTGCCCACTCACGCACCAAGCTTAGATCTTCACCCGACACGCGAAACTGCAATGGATAACCCACGGGTGGACCATTTTCTAAAAGTGAAACCCGAGTACGTACTTCAGGTAAAAGCTTACGAATTTCTTCTGCTAATGACTGGCGGATCTCATTGCGATCATCTAAAGATGAAGCCAATACCACAAACTGAGCAAAACTGGCTTGAGGTAGCTGTTGATCTAGAGGTAAATAAAACCGCGGCGAACCTGTCCCCACATAAGCCACAAAATTATCAATGCCTTGTTTTTTCGACAAGAACGCTTCGACTTTTTTTACGGCCGCTTCTGTGGCCTTCAGTGAGGCGCCTTCCTCAAGCTTTAAATCCACTAAAATTTCAGCACGGTTTGACGGTGGGAAGAACTGCTGTGGTACGGTTTTAAACATTAAAATCGATAACACAAAAATGCCAACCGTCGCGGCAATCACCGTCTTGCGATAGGTCACACAAGTGTCGACCCAACCACGGAAACGTTGATAAAACGGAGACTGATAAGGATCATGATGTTCGCCGGCATGATGTACCATCGGCTGAGGTTCGGGCTGCTTACGTAAACGTGCCCACAGGCGCTGATACCACGGGGATTTTTGTACTAAGTCTTTGTTGAAATCGGGTAGTAATTTATCCCCTAGATAGGGAACAAACAGTACTGCTGCAAACCATGACACCACCAATGCAATGGTGACCACTTGGAAAATCGAGCGGGTATATTCGCCTGTGCTCGATGCGGCTGTGGCAATCGGCAAAAAGCCAGCCGCAGTAATCAGTGTGCCTGTCAGCATTGGAAATGCAGTGGTCCGCCATGCATGTCCGGCGGCTTGTAACCGGCTATAGCCCTGCTCCATTTTGATCGCCATCATTTCGACGGCAATAATCGCATCATCCACCAATAAACCGAGTGCGAGAATTAACGCCCCCAAAGAAATCTTGTGCAACCCAACATCAAACATCTGCATGCCAGCAAAAGTCATGGCCAAGACCAATGGAATGGAAAATGCCACAACCAATCCCGTACGGAAACCCAAGGAGAAGAAGCTCACCAATAGGACGATAATCACCGCCTCAGCGAGGACTTTCATAAACTCATTGACGCTGCGCTTCACGGCTACAGGCTGATCCGACACTTTTTTCAGTTCCATGCCCAAGGGCAAGGTTTTTTGCAGGCGGGCAAATTCTGTTTCAAGGTTTTTACCCAAAGCCAGAATGTCGCCACCTTTACGCATCGACACGGCAATGCCTAAACCATTTTCGCCCATAAAACGCATACGAGGCTGCGGTGGATCACTAAAGCCACGATGTACATCTGCCACATCACCCAATTGAATCGTTCGTCCATTCACCAATAAGGGCATCTGACGCAGTTCATCAATGTTTTGTAAATTACCACTGACACGCACTTGAATCCGGTCTGAATTGGTTTCAAAAAAGCCGGCACTGGCAACCGTATTTTGCTGCTGCAAGGCTTGTTGAATCGCCGTCACAGGTATGCCCATTTGCGTAGCTTTGGTGTTGGAAATTTCAATCCAAACTTTTTGATCTTGTAGACCAATCAAATCCACTTTCGCAACGTCTTTGACCCGTTGTAACTGGAGCTGTAAACGGTCGGCATATTCCTTCATGGTGGCATAGTCAAAGTCTTTGCCGGTGAGCACATAGATATTACCGAAGGTGTCACCAAACTCATCATTAAAGAAAGGACCTTGCACACCAGATGGTAATTGATGGCGAATATCATTGACCTTTTTACGCACGGTGTACCAAACATCGGGGACTTGCTGCGAACGTAAACTGTCCTTGGCCACAAAGGTCACCATGGATTCACCCGGACGTGAATATGCCATAATGCGTTCATACTGCCCCGTGGTCATCAGTTCTTTTTCAATCCGATCGGTGACCTGTAGCGAAACTTCTTTGGCTGTTGCACCAGGCCAATAGGTCTGAATCACCATGACTTTAAAGGTAAATGGCGGGTCTTCACTCTGCGACAATTTGGAATAAGAAAATATCCCAACGATGCCCAGCAGAATCATAAAATAAAGGATTAATCCTTTATTTTTCAGTGCCCACTCAGACAAGTTAAAATTCATTAATTAACTCCTGTCTGAATGTGTACTGCACGATTTTCACGATCAACAGGTTGTATTTTTTGTTTTTCGCGGAGCAAATGCACGCCGCCAACCACCACAAAATCCCCTGCTTGCAGACCACTAAGTACGGGCACGCTATCACGTCCATATTCGCCTAAACTTACTGGAACTTTACGTACCGTATTATCTGCATTGACCACCATCACATACGCCTGCTGACCACTCGCAGACACACTCGATAACGGCACATGCAAAACATTCTGCTGTGCTTTGGTTAAAGATACCCGTGCACTTTGCCCCAGTTGAATGGCGCTATTGCCTTCACGTAATGCCACTTTGACACTATAAGTACGAGACTGATCAGCAGCAGGACTAATTTCTCGCACATAGCCTGCAAATTTTTCCTGTGGTTTCGACCACAAGGTGACCCATGCATCCTGCCCTGTTTTAATTTCAGTAACCGCTTGTTCAGGCACACCAATGACCACTTCACGTTCACCTGCAATCGCCAATTGAAATGCCGGTTGTCCTGCTGCAATCACTTGACCAATCTCAATATTACGCTCAGTAATGACCCCATTTTTATTGGCAATTAATTGGTTATAACCGGTCTGATTACGACTCACATCATAATTGGATTGCGCTTGCTTTAAATTCGACTGTGCTGCTTTATATTGGTTTTCCACCGCATCGTACTGCGAACGACTCACAGCATTGACTGGCAATAATTGCTTAAAGCGTTTTAGTTCATCTTCAGCAATTTGTGCAGCGGAACGCGCACTTTCAAGCTGCGCTTGTGCTGCATTCAGTTGCAACTGTGCATCTTTGACGTCTAATTTTGCCAAGACTTGCCCGACTCGGACTTGGTCTCCAACATCGACATAGCGCTCAGTGATTTGACCGCCAACCCGAAACGCTAAAGCTGTTTGCTGGCGTGCTTGTACATCACCCGCATAACTTTTTTGTTCAAAATGTGTGGCGCCTGGCTGAGTCACCATCACAAATGGCACTTCCTGTTCCGTTTGGGCTTTATCCTTGCTGCATCCCCATAAGGTCACACTGCAAACGATAATCATGCTGACAACTGTGATCTTAATCGTACTCATGAAGTTCGCTCTTAATAAAAAGTCTTTTTTAGGGCAGAATATTATTCAATTAATTTGGTTATTTTTTAATTAATAAACCATGCGGTACATTAATTAGATTAATTATCCTAAATCAATGACCTTTTCGCCTTTTTTGGAATTTTTTCAGCAAATGAATGTCGGCCGCCCAAAAGACTTAGAAAAACGACAACGGATTTTAGAGTCTGCAAAACAATTATTTTTAGAAATGGGCTATCACGGTTGCAGCATGAATCAGATTGCCCAACATGCAGCGGTCACCAAACTGACGGTCTATAATCATTTTCAGGACAAAGCCACCTTATTTACCAGTGCGATTGAAGACACCTGTGAATATATTTTGAATACCCGCCCGCGACATCTGCACAGCGAAAGTCATTTTATGCAGGCTTTCGTTGAAATTTGTGAGTTGGGGCTGAACATCATGAATTTGCCTGAAGCCATTAAACTGGATTTATTACTTTTGGAGTTGGCTGCCGAACACAGTCCTTTGGTGGAACAGTTTTTCCGTGCCTCACATTTAAAAATGCGCCAAGTCTGGGAAAACTTTTTTCAAGATGCAGCAGCTTTAAATTTCATTCAGCAGGATCACCCTGCCCGACAAACTGAACTGATTGTGTCGCTACTGATGGGACTACGCCATCAAGAGGTTTTATTGGGCATGCGCCCAGTACCTGAAGCAGCAGAGCGGCAAGCCATTATTCACTCTGCCATCGAAATCTTTATGCTGAAATATCAACTCAGCACGCAGAGCTAAGCATTTTCTGAAATATTTCAACGCTAAACTGAAACAAATGGCATAGCTATTGCTCATTTACCTAGAAAAGTCATCCGACTTTTGTCTGTACCCCCTTTTGCCACAGCACTTTCGGGGTATAGTCGAGACAGGAATACACGGAGAAATAACAAATGATTCAACAAATTGATGCTCCATTACGTGAAGACGTGCGCTTACTGGGCAATTTATTGGGTGAAACCCTAAAGCAGCATGCAGGACAAGATTTGTTTAATCAGGTAGAGCAAATTCGTGCTTTGTCTAAAGGCGCGCGCGATGGACAAGTTGAAGCCGAAAAACAGTTAGAACAATTATTTTTAAATTTAAAAGATGAAGAAATTCTGCCACTGACCCGTGCATTTACACACTTTCTCAACTTTGCCAATATTGCCGAACAATACAATGTGGTGCGCAGCCGTCGCCAAAGTGAGTTTGATGAGCAAGCACCATCACCGAATCCACTCGATCATTTATTTGAAAAATTTAAAAGCAATAACATCAGTGCGGAACAACTGTTCCAACAAATTTGTGAATTAAAAATTGAACTGGTCCTGACTGCACATCCAACTGAAGTCAGCCGCCGTACCTTGATCCAAAAATATGATGGGATTAATGATTGCCTGTTTAAAATGGATCAGCAAAAACTTACGCCACGCGAACGCAAAGCCGTACTGGATGATTTAAAACAACTGATTTGCTCGGCATGGCAAACCGACGAAATTCGTCAACACCGCCCGACGCCTGTCGACGAAGCTAAATGGGGCTTCACGACCATTGAACAGACCTTGTGGAATGCTGTACCCAAATTCATGCGTGAATTGGATGGCATGGTTCAAGATCATTGTGGCAAGACCTTGCCTTTAAATGTTGCCCCTGTGCGCTTTGCATCATGGATGGGCGGTGACCGTGATGGCAACCCAAACGTCACCCATAACATTACTCAAGAAGTGCTTTGGCTTTCACGTTGGAAAGCTGCCGACCTGTATTTACGCGATATCGAAGACCTACGTTGGGAACTTTCGATTCAAGAATGCAGTAAAGAACTCAGTGATGCTTTGGGCCATTTCCACCCTGAACCGTATCGTGAATATCTACGTGATGCGCGGGAACGCCTCAAAGCCACTCGTCACTGGTTGGCACTAAAACTCCGTGGTGAAGATGCTGACGATAGCCAAGTCATTAAAAGCCGCCATGAGCTGCTCGATCCACTATTGGTTTGCTACCGTTCACTGATTGACAGCGGTTTACCTGAAATTGCCAATGGTCAGTTACTCGACTTTATTCATCGAGTGAATTGCTTCGGTATCGAATTACTCAAACTCGATATTCGTCAGGAGTCGACTCGTCATCGCCAAGCGATTTCTGCCATTACTGAATATTTAGGTTTAGGCAATTTTGAAACATGGACGGAGCAAGCCCGTCAAAACTTCTTGATTCAGGAACTGCAAAGCAAACGTCCACTGCTACCGAAGTTTTTAAATGAGCCAAAACAAAGCCTGATTGAACATCCAGATGTACAAGAAGTCTTTGCGACCATGCGCACTTTGGCAGAACAGCCACCTGAAAGTTTAGGGGCTTATATTATTTCCATGGCCGAACATCCAAGTGATGTCTTGGCCGTATTGTTACTGCAAAAAGAAGCCGGCATCAAACAAGCGCTACGTGTCGTGCCACTGTTTGAAACCTTAAAAGATTTGGATGGTGCAGCCCGTACCATGAATACCCTATTTAATATGCATTGGTATAAGCAGCATATTCAGGGTAAACACGAGGTGATGATTGGCTATTCAGACTCAGCCAAAGATGCGGGCTTTATGTCGGCAAACTGGGCGCAGTATCGTGCACAGGAAGAATTAACCGCAGTTGCGAAAAAACATGATGTACAACTGACATTATTCCATGGCCGTGGCGGTTCAATCAGCCGTGGTGGTGCGCCGACACAGCAAGCGCTGTTTTCACAGCCACCAGGCTCGATTTCAGGGGCGATCCGTGTCACAGAACAAGGGGAAATGATTCGCTTCAAGTTTGGATTAGAAGGCATTGCCTTACAAAACTTGGAAATTTACACCGCTGCGACCTTAGAAGCGACCTTATTGCCACCGCCTGAACCGAAACAGGAATGGCGTCAGCTCATGCACAGCATGACGGATCTGTCGGTACAGGTGTATCGTCAAACCGTGCGTGAAAATCCGCATTTTGTAAAATACCTACGGACTGTAACGCCAGAACTGGAACTACAAATGTTACCGCTCGGCTCACGCCCAGCCAAACGTAAAGTTAGCGGTGGGATTGAGTCATTACGTGCGATTCCTTGGGTGTTCGCATGGACGCAAATCCGTTTGATGCTTCCTGCTTGGCTCGGTACTGGTGCTGCGATTAATCAAGTGATTGATCAAGGTCAAAAGCAGACACTCGAAGAAATGTTAGAGCAATGGCCGTATTTCCAAACCCTGATTGATATGTTGGAAATGGTCTTGTCCAAAGCCGATGGTCATGTGGCGCTGTATTATGAGTCTCATCTGACTGATGACGCAGACCTCAAACAGTTGGGCGAAGAGTTACGTCAGCGTTTACGTGATGCGGTACAAACGCTATTAGCACTCAAAGGTGAATCGAAATTACTCAGCAGTAACGATGTGCTCGACCAATCCATGAAGGTGCGTAAGCCTTATTTATTGCCGCTACATTTACTACAAGCCGAACTGATGAAACGCCGCCGTGCATACCTTGCCGAGCGTCAAGCTGAAAATACCCCAGTCGACCATGCGTTGATGGTTAGCATCGCGGGTATTGCGGCAGGTTTGCGTAACACTGGCTAAATCTTCCAAGTTTTCAAAAAGCACACAGAACTGTGTGCTTTTTTTTTGACCAGTCATATTGGTTTTAATTTATTTTGGAATATTTGACATCCTCCCCCCCTTAAAAGAGGGTGATTCCTACAGCTAGACGCTTATGCCCAAGCGCAAGAATGTTTAGAGCTGAGTTTATATCTCGATCATGAGCTGTACCACAGCTCATGCACTCCCATTCTCTTATTCCAA